>JANNBI010000257.1:0-3883 GCA_031385345.1 Paracoccaceae bacterium
CCTTGGCCGGTGTCATCACCGCCCAGATCGACCGGATCGACGCCTTGACTGCCGAGGCAAGACCCTCGGCCGCGCGCGTCGTCTGGAAATCGGCCAAAAGGGGGGCGAAATCGGCCAGCAACGTGGCGCGAAGGGGGGCAATGTCGGCCACTTCGGCCTCGGCGGATTCGGTGACGCCGCGCAGAACCAGAACCTCGGCCGTGGTGGCCGAGCGCAGGGAAACGCCGCGCGTCATCGCGGTCTGTTCAATGTCGGCCAGCGCAGACAGGGCCGCTGCCAAGGCTGCCGGGTTCAAACGAAACGCCCCTGCCCCAACCTCGGCGGTGTCACGCGACAGTTTCAACGCCAGACTGACATTTCCCCGCGACAAGGTGCGCGACAGATCCGCGCGCAGCGCGGTTTCAAGCCCGTCAATCCAATCAGGCAAGCGCAAACGCAGATCCAACCCCTTGCCATTGACTGACCGCAGGTCCCAAGTCCAGCCAAAGCCATGACCCTCGCCCTTGCGGCTGGCAAATCCGGTCATGGAAATTGTCATCTTTGGTCCTTTCAAGCGGCAAGGATGCCCCTGCCCCGTTTACCTAGTTTTCAGATTCTACGGCAGTCAGCCCTGCGAACATGCTATTAATACCTTAGTAACCGTTCTTGCGACACCTTGACGATAGAACGTTGAACGCGACCGGACACGGGGTGCCAGTCTGGGATCCCACCACCAGTACAGGAAGACCGCATGTTGGTTTTTGGATCATTTGGAAAGGGAGGCGATGATGGCAGCGGGCCAGCGTTCGGCGTTCTGCAACAGGTCCGCGCCTATTGGGAAGCTCTGCGCGATACCGGCCGCCTGCCCCTGCGATCAGCCATTGATCCGCGCGGTCTGGCCACGGCGCTGGAGCAGGTTTTTCTGATCGAACGGATTGCCCCAGGCCATGCGCGGTTCCGGCTGGCGGGCAATCTGTTTCATGATCTGATGGGGATGGACGTGCGCGGGATGCCTTTGTCCACTCTGCTGGACCCGGTAGCGCGGCAAAGATTGCAGCCCGCGTTGGAGGATGTCTTTGCCGAAGCCACCGCACTGCATCTGGGGCTGGAGGCGGAGCGTGGCCTTGGTCGCCCGGCGCTGGGCGCGCGGATGCTGCTTCTGCCGCTGCGCGGAACCGGGGATGAACCGATGATGGCGCTTGGGGTCGTGGCGGTTACTGGCGTGGTTGGTCGCGCGCCCCGGCGGTTCGGCGTCAGCTCTTTGCGGAATGAGACGCTGTTTCAAGCCGAGGTCCTGTCGCGGATCACCCGGCGGGCTGATCCTCAGATTGGAGGGCAGGGCATGTCCACGCAGGACGCCAGTCCGCCCCGCGCCAAAACGTCATTGCGGCTGGTGCATTCGCGCGACGACGCCTGAGGGCGGGACAAAGAAAAACGGCCCCCGAAGGGACCGTTTTAGAGATGTTGTACGCCTAATTCGCGAGGTTTACAGGGCGACGCGGCGGTCTTCGGTGCGCTGCATCGAGAGTTCCTCGGCCACCAGAAACGCCAGTTCCAGCGACTGGCTGGCATTCAGGCGCGGATCGCAGGCGGTGTGGTAGCGGTCGGCCAGATTTTCATCCGACACGGCACGCAGACCGCCGGTGCATTCGGTGACATCCTGCCCGGTCATTTCAAAATGCACGCCACCGGGGACGGTCCCTTCGGCTTTGTGGATGGCGAAGAATTCCCGCACCTCGCGCAGCACAGAATCGAACGGCCGGGTTTTGTACCCCGAGGGCGATTTGATGGTGTTGCCATGCATCGGATCGCAGGACCAGACCACCGATGCCCCTTCGGACTGCACGGTTTTGATCAGGCGCGGCAGGTGATCACCCACTTTGCCCGCACCAAAGCGCGCGATCAGGGTCAGACGGCCCGGCTCATTTTCCGGGTTAAGTTTGGCCATCAGTACCTTGAGGTCTTCGGCGGTCGTGGTCGGGCCGCATTTCAGACCAATCGGGTTCAACACGCCGCGCGCGAATTCGACATGCGCGCCGTCGGGTTGCCGGGTGCGGTCGCCGATCCAGATCATATGGCCCGAACCGGCCACGTTCTGCCCGGTGATGCTGTCAACGCGGCACAAAGCCTCTTCATATTCCAGCAGCAGGGATTCGTGGCTGGTGTAAAATTCCACCGTACTTAGGGTATGCGCGGTCTCGGCGTTGACGCCGGCGGCGTTCATGAAGTCGAGGGCATCGGAAATGCGGTTGGACAATTCGCGGTAGCGTTCGGCCTTGTCATGTTCGGCAAAGCCAAGCGTCCAGGAATGCACCCGGTGAATGTCGGCAAAACCGCCCGTCGAAAACGCGCGCAGCAGGTTCAGCGACGCCGCAGCCTGCGTGTAGGCCTGCAACATGCGCTGCGGATCGGGACGACGCGCCTCGACCGTGGCGTCAAAGCCGTTGATGATGTCGCCGCGATAGGACGGGTATTCCACGCCGTCGATCATCTCGGTCGGGGCGGACCGGGGTTTGGCGAACTGCCCGGCCATACGGCCCACCTTGATCACCGGAACCTTGGCACCATAGGTCAGCACCACGGCCATCTGCAGCATGACGCGAAAGGTGTCGCGGATGTTGTCGGCGCTGAATTCGGCAAAGGATTCCGCGCAATCGCCGCCTTGCAGCAGAAACGCTTTGCCCTCACCTGCCAGCGCAAGATGCTTTTTCAGCCGACGTGCTTCACCGGCAAAAACCAGCGGCGGATACTTGGCCAACTGCGCTTCGGACTGGGACAAGGCCAGGGCGTCGGGATAGTCGGGCATCTGGACACGCGGCTTTGCGCGCCAATCCGATTTGGTCCAACCTTTGGTCATGGCATCCTCCGTAAGCGTTCAGGCAGGGGCTATAGGGAAATTCCCAGAAAAAGCAAAGGCCCTTGGTACAAAATAAGGTGCAGAGCCTCTTGAACTTCAAGTGGAAAGGTGTAGCACTTGGCCAATAAACGACGCTTTCGGTCGCAAGATGACAATGATCTCCAAAAAAGCCACCTCAATTCCCAAAGTCGACACGCCCCGGCGTTTTGTGTTCCTGCTTCTGGACCGATTCACCATGCTGTCTTTTGCCGGCGCGCTGGAGCCTTTGCGCATCGCCAACCGGATGCTGGGCGCCACCGCCTATGAATGGGTGCTGGTCGGGGATGGCGGGGTGTCGATCGCCTGTTCCAACGGGGCCGCTTTCAAACTGGACTTTGGCCTGACCGAAGTGTCGCGCGATGACACGATTCTGGTTTGCGGCGGGATGGATGTGCAAAAATCGTCCACCAAGACGATCCTCAACTGGCTGCGGCGTGAGGCTCGGCGTGGTGTGGCGATGGGCGGGCTTTGCACCGGGGCCTATACCCTCGCCAAGGCCGGGCTGCTGGATGGCAAGAAAGCGACCATCCACTGGGAGAATCAGGACGGGTTCACCGAAGAATTTGGCGATGTGACGCTGACGAAATCGGTCTTTGTGATGGACGGCAACCGCTGGTCCACGGCGGGTGGCACTTCGTCTTTGGATCTGATGCTGAAGGTGATCGCGGCGGACCACGGCGAGGATCTGGCCAATTCCGTCGCGGATCAGCTGATCTATTCGTCGATCCGCACCGATCAGGACACACAGCGCTTGTCGATCCCGACCCGGATCGGCGTGCGGCACCCAAAGCTGTCGCAGGTCATCCAGATGATGGAGACGAACATCGAAGATCCGATGTCGCCTGCCGATCTGGCCGAAGAGGTTGGCATGTCAACGCGGCAGCTAGAGCGTCTGTTCCGCCGCTATCTGAACCGCAGCCCCAAGCGGTATTATATGGAGTTGCGGCTGCAAAAGGCCCGCAACCTGTTGATGCAAACCGATATGTCGGTGATCAACGTGGCACTGGC
>JANNBI010000405.1:0-6436 GCA_031385345.1 Paracoccaceae bacterium
AGGGTACACAGCGCCGCCACGGTGGGAAAGCTGTGCGCCGGACCCCGGATCTGCGTCAGCCCGCGCAATTCGGACCCGATGACAAAGGCCGCCACCCCGCCCGCCGCCGCACACAGATGCGCGTAATGCAAGATGAACCGCCGATAGCCCCAATCTGTCGGGCCGGTATAGGTGACCGTGGTCCCCAAGACCGTGAAATCCGCCGGTTGGGACGTGCCGAAAAACGCCGCAACTTCAGAGGCTGCGGCCGCTGTGGTGTCGGGCGATCCGGCAACACCGGGGGCGATTGACGTGGTGATGCGCCCGCGCCAGGGCAAAGCAGGCTGAACTCCGGACGGATCATAGGGGTTGGGCAGGGTGTTGTCCGCCAACTGGTCCATCAGGATGAACGGATAGAACATCACCGCCTTTCCCGCCGCTTGCAGGGCCACGATGGCCTCCACGACCGAGGCATCGGCGGGACTGCCACCATAAACCGGGCCGCCCGACAGCGTCGGCACGACAGCCGCCGTCGCACGCGCCTGCCCCGACACCCGCCATGCCATGCCGGTGGCATCCTTGGCCGATTGCTCCACCTTGGGTTGGACCGCGCAAGTGCCGCAGCGCAGATCGGACCCGAACCAGCTGACCACCATCGATACGGCGGCCACCTGCGGCAATTCCCCGCCAAGCTGGTCAATCGACAGCTCCAGATCGGTCATCCCCGACAGGGTGTTGGTGTTGACATTGCGCACCACACCGGGCGCATCGGTGAAATAGACCGGCGTGGTGGCCAGCGCGTATTCCCCCGTTCCCGGCAGCAACGCCACCGCGCGCAACGAGCTGGCCACATCCAGAAAAGGCGCCGCCTGATCCCCCTGCGCCGGGCGCACCACCTCAAAATTGAACTGCGGCACCCGGTTGCCAAAACGCGACAGGTCAAGATCCTCGATCACCACATAGGCGATGCCGCGAAAGCTCGGCGCCATGCCCGCCCCTTCGACCGCCTCGATCTTGGGGTCGGGCAATTGGGTTTCGCTGCCCGGATAGAACCGCAGGTTCAACGAGGCCGGGCTTTGTTCGATCCCATCCGCCCAGATCCGCCCCAGACAGCGCGCCTCGCCCTCACACAGGGCCAGCGCCAGCGACACGGTATAGCTGTAGCTGGTGGTTGTGGGTTGCGCGGTGCCCTTGCCGCCGCCGCTGGTGGCCGAGGTTTCGTTGAACTTGCTGGCCCAGATCACCTGCCCCGGCACCCGCACCCGGCCCCAGACCCGCCCGATCGCCGTACCTTCGCTGGCCCCGGCGACACGAAAGCGTTCGACCCGGCCGGTTTCCACCGGCTCTGCCCCGCCGCCCAGCAGACGCTGATCAATGGCGCGCCCGACCGTCGCCCCGACCGCGCGCCCGATCACTGCCCCCGACAGGCCCAGAACCGTGCCGCCGAACCCTGACCCCAAGGCCGCACCCGCCGCAGAAAGTAGAATCGTTGCCATTGTCAGGCTCCTTCAAGGAAAGGAAAATCTTGCGACGACGCGCAGCCGCCACGGCTGGGACAGCCGGGTTTCGACCACGCCGTGCCCGCTGTAGGCATGCACAAAGCTGGGGGCAGCCCCGACCGTGACCTGTACGCCCAGATGTTTGGCGATGCCGGATTTCGCCATGCGGAACAGCAGCACATCCCCGATGCCATCATCCTGCGGTGCCACCTCGCGCAGCCAGCGCCGCGCGGCGCGCCACAGAACCTCATCTCGCGCCGGCTCCGCCCAGTCTGCGGTATAGGACGGCACCGGTTCCGGCTCGGCCCCTTGAATATGCCTCCAGACCCCACGCACCAGCCCCAGACAATCCGCCCCGGCCCCCTTGACCGAGGCCTGATGCAGATAGGGCGTGCCGATCCACGACCGTACTTCGGCCACCAAATCGGCCTTGCCAGTGCCACCCACCGGGGCGGTCAAAACCGGCTCCCCCCGTCATTGACCTGCCCCGAGACGGGATAGGACATCAGCCAATCCTCGCCCGGAATATGCGGAAAGCCGCGAAAGTTCAGGAAATTGCCGAATTTGGTCTGGCAGGTGGCGGCCAGCTTGTCGCAGCCAGCGAACAGCCGCAGCGTGTCGCCCGCCTGCGGCATCTGCCCCAAGGCGTCCCACAATTCCACCACACGCTGCGACGGCGCGACAAGATCCAGCTTGATCAGCGCCGACAATCCGGCAGCCTGCCCGGTCTGCACCGCCAACTTGCCCCGTCCAAACCAACCCGCGTCCAAGCCCGGCACCGGATCAAACAGCATCCGGCCCAGCGTGTCATAACCGCGCAGGGTCAGCGTCACGCTGTAATTCGGCGTGTCCAGATCGAACCCGCAGGCCGCATCGCCCAGAATGGCGCTGCACCCCCGGTGATAGGCCCGCCCGCGCGGCTGATTAAGCCGGTCCACCAAAGACCGCAATTCGGCGGTAAATCGTCCGTCGCTGCGCTGGATCTCTCCGATCTGGCCGGCAAACTGCACCACGCGCTGCCCCACCGCCGCCCAGTTCACCAGCCAGGCCCGCACCGAAGCACCGTCATAGCGCCCGGCGGCCAGATCCGCCTCGGTGATGGCCGCATCGCTGAACCCGCCCAGCGCCTCGGTGTTGTCCACCGACAGGCCGGTTTGCTGCTGCAAGGCGCGGGCAGTCAGCCCGTTTTCCGCCTTGAAGGTCACGCCGTCAAAGGTCAGATCCCGGTCGTGATCGGTGAAGCCCAAGGTCACACCATCGGTCCGGGTCAGGGCCCAGGCCCGGCACACCGTGGTCGCCCCCGTGGCCAGATGCGCATAAAGCTGCTCGGCGGACATCAGACGCGCACCTCCACCACGGGAACATCCGGCACATCGCCCGCCTGAAACGTGGCAAAGGTGGTTTGCAGGCTGTCAGTGTCAAACCGCACCGGCACATCAAATTCGTAGCCTGCCGAGATCTGGGCCAGAATGTCGGGAGGCGTCACAAAGCTGATCAGCCCCGTGGCGTGGTCCACCAAGTATTCCACGCCCTCAAGCTTCAGATCCCCCGCAATCGCGATCCGCACCGATCCTTCAACCGGCTTGGCGATGGGCCGGACATAGCTGTAAGCGCCCGAGGCATAGGTCTTGATCAGGCCAAACACCCTTTGCACCCCATCCCCGCGCCCGATTTCCTGATCCAATGCCGAGATTACCTGCGACGGGTGGCAGGATTTGTAATCCGACCAATCCTTCCAGCGAAAGGCGTGCAACTTGCCGCGCCGCGCCTCAAAAAACGCGATCAGCGCGTCCACGTCATCGGCGCTGCGCAAGGCGGCCCCGGCGTCATAGCGGCGGCGCGAATGCTCCCACGGCGTGTTGCGCTCTTCAAAGCCATTGGCAAGCGTCACCACGTCGGTGCGCCGTTCCGGCCCGCCGGTGGACCCGAAGCTAAGGTTGATGGGAAAGCGTTGATTGTGAAAGGCCATGATTGTCCCTCAGCGGTTGCGTTGGCCGCGCGACAAGGCCCGCATGGCCTGCGCCGCGATCTGGCTTTGGCTGCGTTGAAATCCCTGCACGTCCGGCGTTGAAATGTTCATCACCACGGTGACCGCCCGACCGCCGCCCTGCGCGGCAACGCCCAGACGACCATCTGCCCCGCGCGTCAGCGGCATGATGGCTTCGGCCCCGGCCTCTCCCATCAATCCCGACCCGCCGCGCATCGGAAAACTGGTCGGCGCGGACACCACCCCGCCTTTGGCAAAAGGCGTCACCCGGCCTTGCGAAAACGCCGCCCCATTGGCAAAGGGCATCACCCCGCCAAGAAGGCCGTTCAGCCCCTGCGCCAGCGCCCCGCCCACCGCGTTCTGCACCGGGCTGATCGCCACATTATACACCGTGTCGATCATGCTTTGCGCCACATCGCCCAGCGCGTCCGACAGCCTTTTGCCGTCAAAGATCACCCCGTCGAACGCCCGCCGCAGCCCGCTGGAAAAGCCCGAGGTCAGGCTGCTGACCTCACGCGTGGTAAAGACCAGCGATTGTTCCATCCGGGCCAATTCGCCCTCGAACGCCGCGACCATGCCGGCGGCACTGCCCAGCGTCACCTCCAGCGAGGTGATCTGCGCCTCAATTTCGGGAATCTCTGTCATCGGTGCCTTGTCCTTTGTGATCGGGGAAAGCGGCGGATAATGCGTCAAGCCCGGCGCGTGTCAGGCCCGGCCCGGTGCCGTCCGCGCCCAGCATCAGTTTCAATTCGATCGGGGTCAGCCGCCAGAACGCCTCAGGCGTCAGCCGCAATCCTTGCAAACCCGCCCGTAACAGGCCCGGCCAATCCAGACGCGCCATTCACTCCTCCGGCAGGGCAAAGGCCCGCGCCAGCAACTGCGCCGCCAGTTTCGCCGCCCCCAATGGCCCGCCGCCAAACTCGGCCCGCGCCAGATCGGCGGCCTGCCCCTGCCAGCCCCCGCCGCGCAATCCCGCCAACAGGATCGCCAGCACATCGCGCGCCGAAAACCGCCGCGCCTCGATCCGCTCGATCAGATCCATCAGCGACCCCGTCTCCAGGCTCGCCTCTAGATCCGCCAACGCGCCCAGCGTCAGCTTGGCAACCAAAGGCCGGCCATCCAGCACCACCTCCACCTCTCCGGCATAGGGATTGGCCATCACAGCGCCGTAAAGACCAGCGCCCCGGCCGAGGCGAGCGTCATCTCGAACGTCGCCTCGCCGTTGTAGGTGCCGGAGTATTCCAGCGCGGTGATCTGAAACGGCCCCTCGATGATGCCAAACGACGGCACGATCACCTGAAACGCCGGCATTTCGGCGTCAAAGAAGATCTGCCGCGCCCGCCCGTCGGTGTTGGCATCGCGAAACACCCCAGACCCCGTGACCGAGGCAGACCGCACCCCCGCCCCGGCCAGCAACTCACGCCAGCCCCCCGCACTGTCCAACGAGGTCACCTCCACCGTTTCCGCGTTCAGGGAAATGCGCTGCGCCCGCAGCCCCGCGATAGTGGTAAAGCTGCCGCTGCCCGTCATATCGACCTTGATCAGCAGGTCCTTGCCATTCTGCACTGCCATAGTTTTCCGCTCCAGTTGGATGTGGTTAAAGGGGGGACGCGGTCAAACCTCGACCCGCGCGCGAAAGGTCAGATCAATGCGCCGGGCTTCGCCCTCTTCCAGACGCTGCGCGACCGCCTTTTGAAAAAACATCGACACCAGCCGCCCGGTGGTCAGGCTTAGGCTGACATCCTCCAGCGCGGCCGAGACATTGGCCGCCACCGTCTTGGCAGGTTGAAACCCGGTCGCGTCCGAAATCACGCTGATCAACAGCTGATGTTCGGCCCCGCCGCCGGTTTGATCGGACTTGTCCACCGCCGTTTCCGGCCCGATCAGAATATAGGTGCCGGTGCCGGCCCCGCCCGGAATGGCATCATAAACCGCCACCCCGGTCAGGGCAGCAAAGCTGGTCAACCGGCCATAGATCGCGGTCTGAAGCGCTGCTGCGATGCGGTAGCTCATACCACCACCTCTTCGCGGGCATAGCATTTCAGATGCCGCGCCTGCGCATCGGCCTCAGTCACCGCCAGAATTTCAAACCGGCGCGTGCCTTCGGTCAGGCGTTGCCCGGCCTTGGGGCGCTGCGGCGAACCAACCGCCGCCCCGCGCACTGTGATCAGATAACTGACGGACGAGACATTGACCTCCACCCCGGCCAGTTCCTTGCCGGTGCCGGGCTGCACATCGGCCCAGACCGTGCCAACGGTGGCCCAAGTCTTGGTGAACCCGCCCGCCCCATCCGGCGCGGTCAAAGGGCTTTCCAAAACCAGCTTGCGGTTCAGAACCGGCACCCTCATGCCGCCCCCCCGCCCAGCACACGCACCGTGCGCCACCGCTCGATCAGGACCTGCACCGACTGCGGCAGACCTGCGGGTTGCGCCGCCGCATCATGCCGGTTCTCGTAATAACCCGCCGCCAGCAGCAGCACCGCCTGTTGCAGATCGGGCGGCACATTGGCCCAAGCCGCGCCAAACCCGGCGTCAAACACGATTTCGATCCGGCCATCCTGAAACACCGTCGGCAACAAGAGCCCGCGCGCCGACAGCTTTGGGCGATGGGTGTCCTGCACCAGAACATAACTGGACCCGGCCAGCACCGTCGCCACCCCGTTTGCGTCATACAGCGTCACCGACACGATCGCACTGACCGGCGCCACCGGAAGGGCCTGCTCGCTTTGGCTGCGCCAGTCCTCGATCCGCCAGTTGAACCGCCGCGCGATCAGCACCTTGCCGATCCGCCCCTCAATCGCCGCCATTGCCGCCCGCAGCGTGCTTTCCAACAGCCCGTCCTGCAGGCTGTCATCGGCAAACCCGGTCCCTAACCGCAGATGCGCCTTAAAAGTCGCAATAGGCAAAGCCAGCGTCGGCACTGTGGCACTTTCGGTCAATATCATCGCAACTCTCCGGTTTTCCCATGGATG
>JANNBI010000283.1:0-7056 GCA_031385345.1 Paracoccaceae bacterium
CTTTTCGATGATCGCGACGTTGCGGATGCCGTGATTCTTGACAAGGTAATAGGCCGTGGCCAGACCATGCCCCCCCGCCCCCACGATGATCGCGTCGTATTCGGCCTTGGGCTCCGGCGATCTCCACGCTTTTTCCCAGCCCAGATGATAGGTCAGGGCCTCTCGCGCGATTGCAAAGACGGAATAGCGTTTCATGGCGATCTCCGGGACTGGGGCGGCGGCAACTGCGGGCAGTGGCCACCTTTTTGCTCTGCCGCGCAGGTTTAGGGACTAAAGATTGCGCCGCAATAGGGAAATTTGCGACAATCAGGACGCAATGTCGCAATCCGCCGGTCCTTGGCCCCTTTTTCCCCTCCGCTCAACAGGCTATTGCAGCGCTTGATGGGGACTATTGCCCCGCAGGAGGCTTGAGATGCTGGTGGAGTTCTGGATTCCGGCCTTGGGCCTGTTGCTGGCGGTGGCGATGGTGCTGGTGCGCGCCTTGCGCCAGCCGCCACATTTGGACACCAGCCGCGATGCTGATCAGCGCGTTTACCGCGACCAATTGGCCGAGGTCGAACGTGACATCGCCAAAGGCTCCATCGCTGCCGAAGATGGCGCACGCCTGCGGGCCGAGGTGGCGCGCCGCCTGCTGGATGCCGACCGCGCAGCGCAAATCCCGCCGCCGCCGCCCGCGTCCCGCAGCGCGACCCCGATAGTGCTGGTGCTGATCCTGCTGGGCGCAGGCTTTGCCAGCTATTATTTCTGGCTGGGCGCGCCGGGCTATCCCGATCTGCCCCTGACCCAGCGTTTGGCCCGCGCCACCGAATTCTACAACGCGCGCGCCAGTCAGGACGCCGCCGAAACCCGCATCGGCGCCCAAGGCACTCTGCCCACCGATTCCGCCGCGGCGGATCTGCTGCAACAACTGCGCGCCGCCGTCGCCACCCGCCCTGACGATCTGCGCGGCCATCAGCTTTTGGCGAAATCCGAGGCGGATATCGGCAATCTTTCGGGCGCTCGGGTAGCTTTTGAACGCGTGGTTGCGATCCTTGGCGATCAGGCCACGCCGCAGGACCATGTCCAGCTGGCAGAACTGATGATCGCCGCCGCCGGGGGCATAGTCACCCCGCAGGCAGAGGTTGAACTGGTCAAGACCTTGACCGCCGATCCCACCAATGCCGTGGCGCGTTACTATTCCGGGCTGATGCTGGCCCAGATCGGCCGCCCCGATCAGGCTTTTGCCCTCTGGCGGCCCTTGCTGGAAGAAAGCTCACCGACCGCCCCTTGGTATCCCGCCATCCGCGACCAGATCGAGGGACTGGCTCAGGCCGCCGGAGTGAATTACACCCCGCCCGACCCCAAAGGCCCCGATGCCGCTGCCATCGCGGACGCCGCCCAAATGACGCCCGAGGACCGGCAAGCGATGATCAACGACATGGTGGCAGGGCTGGAACAACGCCTGCTGACCGAAGGGGGGGCCGCGCAGGACTGGGCCAAGCTGATCACCGCGCTGGTGGTTTTGGGCGACAACGCGCATCTGGCAACCGCCCTCGCCGCCGGGCAAGCGGCCCTTGCCAACGATCCCGCCGGCCTTGCCGCCCTAACCGCTGCTGCGGCCACCGCCGCCGGATCCGCCCCATGATCTGCGCCGACATTCAGGACTTTGCCGCTGCCCTTCCCGCCAACCGCGCCATCGCGGGCCTGGATCTGGGGGAAAAAACCATCGGCGTCGCGATTTCCGACCTGCGCCGCTCTATCGCCACCCCGACCGACATCATCCGCCGCACAAAATTTACCGAGGACGCCACCCGCCTGCTGGCCCTGCTGACCGTACGCGCCGTTGCGGGCATCCTTCTGGGCCTGCCCCTGAACATGGACGGCTCCGAAGGGCCGCGCGTGCAATCCACCCGCGCCTTCGCCCGCAATCTGACCCGCCTGACCGATCTGCCGATCTTCTACTGGGACGAACGCCTGTCCACCGTCGCCGCCACCCGAGCGCTGTTAGAGGCGGACACATCACGAAAACGTCGCAAAGAGGTCATTGATCAGGTCGCCGCCGGTTATATCTTACAAGGAGCGCTGGACCGGATCGCGCATCTGAAGGAAGTCCCGTGACCGACGACATCTGGAAACGCGCCGAAATCGAAAGCCCCTGCGTAAAGCTGTGCGTGATCCATCCCGAAAGCCGCACCTGCGTCGGCTGCTTTCGCACGATTGACGAAATCAGCGCCTGGTCCCGCCTCTCGGTCGATCAGCGACGCGAGATTACTGCAGCCCTTCCCGCCCGCGCCGGTCAGATGACCAAACGCCGCGGCGGCCGTCAGGCCCGCCTGTCCGCCGCATCCCCTGACAAACAGACGCCCTGACCCCTGGCGGACCCGCGCCTTCAATGGGTTCAAATGTGCCTCCGGGGGACAGGCGATTGGCCCCGGCCAAGCGCCTGCGGGGGTGGAAAACCCCCGTTTGTCTGCGTCCTACCAACCCAGAACCTTGCGCAGCATGTTCAGCGCCACCAGCGTCAGAAACACCGCAAATGCCCGCTTCAGCGGTTTGGGGTCCATCGCATGGGCCAGTTTCGTCCCCCAAGGCGTCGTCACCAAGGTTGATCCGATCACCACCAGAAAGGCCGGCAGGTTCACTGCCCCGATCGTCAACGGCGGGGCGTTCTGCACCGGCAGGAACAGAAATCCGATGACCGAGGGCACCGCAATCAACACCCCGATCCCCGCCGCCGTCGCCACCGCCCGATGGATTGGCACCGAATATAGGGTCATCAACGGCACCCCGAACGTGCCCCCCCCGATCCCCATCATCGCCGAGAAGAAGGCCAGACCCGCCCCCATGACCCCGCACAGGGGCTGGCCGGGCAGCGCCTCTCCCAACCGCCATGTGTCCTTTCCAAAGGCCATGTAAAGTCCCGCCGCCCCCGCGAGGGTACCAAAAACCACCTGCAAGACCACCGATTGCACCCGGCTGGCGGCATAGGTGCCCGCCAGCGCCCCAACCACGACAAAGGGCGCCCAAGCCCGCAAAAACGCCCAATCGACCGCGCCCTTCTTGTGATGCGACATCACTGACCGGGGCGAGGTCACCACAATCGTCGCCAAAGAGGTCGCGACACAGATCTGCATAACCTGCGGCCCGCCATAGCCAAGCGAGTCAAAGGCGTAAAAGAACGCCGGCACCAGAACAATGCCGCCCCCCACCCCCAACAACCCCGCCACCACCCCGGCAAAGGCCCCGATCGCCACAAGAAGCGCCACCATGGGCAAAAGACTGGCGATGTCGGGCATGGGATCCTCACAACTGTCAATTTATCCTGCCGTGGTGCCGGATTGGCTTTCCCCTGACAAGGGCCTGCGGTACCACTCGCGCAAATGCCTCAACTCGGCGTTGCTGCCCAACAACTCTGGCCCGCGCACTCTTGTGGCCGCTGCGCAAAACAGTTAGCATAACGACAAAGTAATTTGAAAGGCTGCAAGATGGCGACCTCTTTGCTGAAACCGGCTATCGTTCTGGGTCTGTTGTCGATGATCGGCCCCTTCGCGATGGACATGTATTTGCCCGCCATGCCCGGCATCGCCGCCGATCTGGGCACCTCGGCCCAGGCCATGCAGGGCACGATCACCGCCTATCTGGCCGCCTTTGGACTGGCGCAACTGGTTTATGGCCCTTGGGCCGACCAATCCGGCCGCAAGCCGCCGCTTTATACGGCCCTTGCGATCTTCGCCCTCGGCTCGGTCATTTGCATCTTCGCCCCGACGGTCGAAATCCTGACCCTTGGCCGCGTCGTCCAAGGTCTTGGCGGCGCGGCCGTCATGGTCATCCCGCGCGCCATCATCCGCGACATGTCCACCGGGGACGAGGCGACGCGCCTTATGGCCCTGATCATGCTGGTGTTTTCTGTCTCGCCCATGCTGGCACCCCTGACGGGATCGGCCCTGATGGCCTTGGCTGGCTGGCGATCAGTCTTTGTGGCGCTGCTGGTGACCACAGTGATGAGCCTTGCCTTGCTGCACTTTGCCCAAGCCGAAACCCATGCCCCAGAAAACCGGCAGAGGTTCTCGTTCGGTCAAACCCTTCGGGGGGCCAAGATCTTGCTGCGCGACCGGGGTTTTGTGACCCTGACCCTGTTGGGCACCGCCGGCATGGCCAGCTTTTTCGTGTTCCTTGCCGCCGCCCCCTTCGTCTATGTTCAAAGCTATGGCCTGACGCCGACGCAGTTTTCCCTCGCCTTCGCGGTCAATGCCATTGCCTTCATCGGTGCTGGGCAATTGGCCGGTCCCTTGGGCGCGCGGTACGGCGCGATGGCGGTGATGCGGGGGGCGGCGCTGCTGTTCGCGCTGGCCGCCACGATGCTGCTGATGCTTGCCATGGCGGGTCTGGCCAGTCTTTGGGTGCTGATCGGCCTGCTGGCCTTGGGCAACATGGGCCTTGGCCTGATCATCCCGACCTCGATGGTTATGGCCCTTGACGACCACGGAGAGATTGCTGGTCTGGCCTCCTCGCTTGGCGGCACGTTCCAGATGATCTTTGGCGGGGCTTTGGTGGCGCTTCTTGGGCCTTGGCTTGACGGGACGACGACACCGATGGTGGCGCTGATCGCCGCCTGCGCCTGGGCGGCTTTTGCCCTTGCTTTGCTGGCCCCCCGGCGTCAGGCGGCGGCCAACCCGGCCAATACCTCGGCAAGTGCTGCATCGTAAACCTCCAGCCCCGCGCCGGGACGGTTGACCCCCTCAGACAGGTGCCTCCGCCAGGCGCGGGCCCCCGGCCGCCCCGTGAACAGCCCCAGCATATGCCGGGTGATCTGATGCATCCGCCCCCCCGCTGCCAGATGGTCCGCAATATAAGGCCGCATCATCCCGGCCACCTCAAACACATCTGGCGCATAGCTGTCGCCCCACAGCGCATCCGCCCCGACCAGCACCGCTCCGGGATCGTGATAGGCCACCCGGCCCACCATCACCCCGTCCAACCCCTGATCCAGCAGCCCCCGCACCTGCGCAGCCGAGGTGACGCCGCCATTCAGGCAAATCACCAGCTCGGGAAACATCGCTTTCATCCGCAGGACCAGATCATGATCCAGCGGCGGAATTTCCCGGTTTTCCTTGGGGCTTAGCCCCTTCAGCCAGGCTTTGCGGGCATGGATGATCACCTGCCGCACCCCGGCGCGCGCGATATGGTCGATGAAATCCGGCAGCACGCGCGCCGGATCCTGATCATCAACCCCGATCCGGCATTTCACCGTCACCGGCACATCGGTTTCGGCCATCATCGCTGCGACGCAGTCCGCCACCAGCGCCGGACGCTCCATCAAGACCGCGCCAAAACAGCCCGACTGCACCCGGTCTGACGGGCAGCCGCAGTTCAAGTTTACCTCGTCATAGCCCCAATCGCGCGCAATGGCCGTGGCTTTTGCCAGATCCGCAGGCTCCGATCCGCCAAGCTGCAATGCTACCGGATGTTCAACCGCCGCAAAATCCAGCAACCGTGCGCGCGGCCCGTGGATCACCGCCGCCGAGGTTACCATTTCCGTATACAGCATCGCACGCCGCGTCATCATGCGGTGAAACACCCGGCAATGCCGATCCGTCCAGTCCATCATCGGGGCCACGGATAGTCTGTAGGCGTGATGTTCCGTCATGTTGAAGCCGACCGCGTTTCAGGGCCATATGCCCGCCCTGTGCCCCATAAACGGCGGCACGTCTGTAAGCGATCCCTTTAGCGAAGCTTTCACCAGATCGCAACGAAAGCTGATGACTCTAAGGCCATCTGAACCTTCAGCGTCGGTCAATCCGACCGCTTGCAGGGTCAGGAATCCATACAACTGCCAATTGTTGCTGTTTTTGGACCCATTTCCGTGCTACTGCTGTGGAACAAATTCCGCCCCACCGATTGCGTTTTTCAATTCCATTTCAATATCTTATTGGATGAGGTTGTCATGGCCGCATTGCCTCTTCTGCTGGCCGGTCCCATCGTGCGCCGCGTCGACGCCACCTCTGCCTCGGTCTGGGTGGCACTTAGCAAACCGGCTGAGGTCGAACTCAGACTTTTCGTGGGATCGCAAGCCTCGGCGGGCACCGGCACGGTTCAGACCGGTGATCTCTCGTTGGGCAGCGGCGCCATCAAGACCCGGCGCATGGGGCAAAATCTGCACATCGTTGTGACCGCTGCGCAAAGTGTGGCCGATATCGACAGCCCGCTGCACTTCCAGCTGCTGCCCGGCACATTGTACTCCTATGATATCATCGTAAAAACCGCAGACGGCGAAACCATCGGTTTGCGCGAGATGGGACTGCTGCGCGACGATCCCGCCATGGGGCTGGAGACCCGGTCCGACCCCAATATTTCTGAAGCTGCGCCCCAGCATTTTGCGCTTGGCTACGAAACCGACGTTCTTCCCAGTTTCATCACGCCCGCGGGCAGGCTGCAGGACATCCGCCTTGCCCATGCCAGTTGCCGCAAAACGCATTCTGCGGGCACCGACGCCCTGTCCTGGCTGGATGATGAGATTGAGGCAAACCTGCAAAACCCCGCGAACCGTGTGCAGCAATTGTTCCTGACCGGCGATCAGATCTATGCCGATGATGTCCCCACCTGTCTGCTGCCGCTGTATCACGACCTCGCCACCGACCTGATCGGGGACGAAGACCTGCCGATGCCGGACAACCCCGCGGTTCCCGTCACCCTGACCAGCGCCCCGCCGATGCGCCGCACCGTGCTGGTGCGCACCGACGGCGGCCTCACCTCGACCGATGCGCAGAACCATTTGCTGACCGTGGGGGAATATTCCGCGGCCTATCTACTGGCATGGAGCCCGCGTTTGTGGCGCGCTCTTGCGGATGAAGACACCTGTTACGCCCATTCCACTGCCACCTCTGATTTCACCCTGACCGACCTGCGCAAACTTTACCGCGAAACCGAGCGTCCCGCCGAGGTTCAAAGTCCTGCCGACACCATCGCCTTGCTGAAAAAACTGAACGGACCAACCTTCAATCAGGAACGTCAACGCACCATCATCTTTGCCGCAACCGTGGGCAAAGTGGCCCGGGTTCTGGCCAACACGCCGACCTA
>JANNBI010000290.1:0-2203 GCA_031385345.1 Paracoccaceae bacterium
TTCGCGCCCCCGGACCCCCGCGGGAATATTTGGGTCAAAGTGAAGGTGGACGAGGAAGAGCGATGCGGCCGGTGCGTGAGGCAATGTGCGGCGCTTTTTCAAGGATGCGGGACTGCCGGCACAAGCAGGCCGGCGCGGCAAGGTGACAGGAGGATCGAGACAATGGCAAGCACGGTGATCAAGGGCGGCACGGTCGTGACGGCAGACCTGACATACAAATCCGATGTCCTCATCGACAAAGGTGTCATCTCCGCCATCGGCTCGAGCCTTAAAGGCGGCACTGAACTCGACGCCACCGGCTGTTACATCATGCCCGGCGGGATTGACCCGCATACCCATCTGGAGATGCCGTTTATGGGCACCTACTCCAGCGATGATTTTGAATCCGGCACCCGGGCGGCGCTGTCGGGTGGTACGACCATGGTGGTGGATTTTGTGTTGCCGGGGCAGGGGCAGGGGCTGATGGATGCCGCCCAGATGTGGCACAACAAGTCGGGGCGGGCGAACTGCGACTACTCCTTTCACATGGCGATCACCTGGTGGGGGCAGCAGGTTTTTGACGACATGGAAGCCTCGGTCAAGGCGGGGATCACCAGTTTCAAGCATTTCATGGCCTACAAAGGCGCGTTGATGGTCAACGATGATGAGATGTACCAGTCGTTCAGCCGCGTTGGGGATCTGGGCGGGTTGGCGATGGTTCATGCCGAAAACGGCGATGTGGTGGCGGAACTGACCGCCAAGCTGATCGCGGCGGGCAACACCGGGCCAGAGGCGCATGCTTACAGCCGCCCCCCTGCGGTGGAGGGCGAGGCGACCAACCGCGCCATCATGATTGCCGATATGGCCGGGGTGCCGCTGTATGTGGTGCATACCAGTTGTGAAGAGGCGCACGAGGCGATCCGGCGCGCGCGGGCGCAGGGCAAACGGGTCTGGGGCGAGCCGCTGATCCAGCATTTGCCACTGGATGAAAGCGAGTACTTCCACCCCGATTGGGACCACGCGGCGCGGCGCGTGATGAGCCCGCCGTTCCGGGACAAGAAGCATCAAGACAGCCTGTGGGCTGGGTTGCAATCGGGCAGCCTGTCGGTGGTGGCGACGGATCACTGCGCCTTTACCACGGCGCAAAAACGGTTCGGGTTGAAGTCATTCGCCCAGATCCCGAACGGGACCGGGGGGCTGGAGGACCGGATGCCGATGCTGTGGACCACCGGGGTGGCGACCGGGCGTTTGACGATGAACGAGTTTGTCGCCGTGACCAGCACCAACATCGCCAAGATCCTGAACCTGTATCCCAAGAAGGGCGCGGTTCTGGTGGGGGCGGATGCCGATCTGGTGATCTGGGATCCGGAAAGGTCGAAAACCATCACGGCAAGCAATCAGCAATCTGCGATTGATTACAACGTGTTCGAGGGCAAAGCTGTGACAGGTCTGCCGCGGTTCACCCTGACGCGGGGGCAGGTGGCGGTGCATGACGGCGAGATCAGAACGCAGGAAGGTCATGGGCAGTTTGTCGGGCGGCAGGCGCGCCCGGCGGTCAATCGGGCGCTGAGCGCTTGGAAGGAATTGACGGCTCCGCGGCCGGTGGTGCGCAGTGGCGTTCCGGCGACGGGGGTGTGATGCAAGCAGTTCTTGCCCGCTTTGGACTCGATTACCGGTTTTTGCAACTGACCGCCTTTGTTATGGTCGGCACTTGGCTATTTGTTTCAGTGTTGTCGCTTGGACTTTTGGTGGTCTTGGGCTGGCGCATCATCCTATTTCATCAGGTCGTGGCATGGCCCTTTTCAGTGATTGGCTGGGCAGCGGGATTTCAGATTGCGCAAGCGCTGGGCCTTGGTGGAAGGATTTCAACGCTGATTTCCGGTTGGTCGGCGTTGATCTTGACCGAGATCGGAACCGCACAGGTTGTGAACCTTTGGTCGGGGACAGGCGGGGCTTTAAGCGGTCTTGTGGTGTTCCCGGTTCTGGCAGTTTTGACGACGATTGGAGTGCTGTGGCTTTATAGCGACGACACCCGGTTGGTAAAGGCGCAGCCTCAGGAAGGGGGTGAGCCGTGAAAGATACCGCCGTCGCCCAAACTCCGGTGATCGAAGCCCGCAATCTGAACCTTGTGTTTCAGACCAATGACGGCCCGGTGCAGGCGCTGAAAGATATCAATCTGACCATCAACCGGGGGGAGTTCGTGTCGTTCATCGGGCCGTCCGGC
>JANNBI010000308.1:0-6493 GCA_031385345.1 Paracoccaceae bacterium
ACAACCTGCGCAGACAGACCCCAGCGCGCGGCCAGTTCGGGGCGCAGGTTGCCCGACACGTCAGAGCCTTCGACAAGGCGCGGCATCTGAGCGCGGGTCAGGCCGGTGGCGGCCAAAAGATTATCCGACCAGACGCGCGCGCCGGTGTCCAGCCAAGCGGTGCCTGCGGCGTCAGACATTTCGGCCACATGCTCTCCGATCAACCAAAGGCGCAGATAGTCCTTTGGCAACAAGATCTTGGCGATCTTGTCCCAGACCTTTGGTTCGTGCTGGCGCACCCATGCCAGTTTGGGCGCGGTGAAGCCGGGAAAGACGATATTACCGGACAACGCGCGAAACTGCGGGTCGGCGTCCATCGCCGCAGCCTCAGCAAAAGACCGCGTGTCGTTCCAAAGGATGCAGGGGCGCAGCACGGTGTCGGCGGCGTCCAGCAACGTCGCGCCGTGCATATGGCCCGACAGGCCGATGCCCTGCACCTGCCCCAAGCCATGCACCGAAAGCTGCGTCAGCACAGCCTCGGCGGCTGCGATCCAGTCAGCCGGGATCTGCTCGGACCAGCCATCCTGCGGGCGCTGCACGGTCAGGGGCGCGCTCGCCTCGGCCAGAACCTGCTGACGATCGTTGATCAAAATCCCCTTCAACCCCGAGGTTCCCAGATCCAGACCGATAAACATTTGCGCATCCCCTTGGGCGAAAGGCCAAAGGCGGCCTTTGATTTCTTGGACCAATCTGCGGGCGATCGGTCAGGGCCGATTTGATCACCCAAGGCGGGGCCAGATGCAACACGCGAATTGTGGGAATTGCGGCCCGCCGCCCCTGCCTCGCAACCGCCGATCAGTGCCGGACCCAAGGTTGCTTTTGCCCGGACGGTATGCAATTCAGACAACCATGCAAAAGATGGTAACCCCGCCAAAGGCCACCCCCGGCACCGTGACCTTGAAAGATATCGCGGCGGCGGTCGGGGTGTCATTGGCCACCGTGTCTCGGGTGTTGAATTTTGACTGGACGCTGGCGGTCAGCGATCAGACCCGGCAAGCCATCATCGAAACCGCCGAAGCGATGAGCTATGCCCCCGCCCGCCAGCGCAAGCAATCGGCGCGGGCAGCGGTGCCGAAAATCGCGTTGGTTCATTTTCTGCGCCCCGAACAGGAACTCAGCGATCCCTATTATGTCGCGTTGCGTCTGGGGATTGAACGGCGCTGCGCCACTTTGCAGATGGAATATACCAAGGTCTATCAGACCGACGCTTTTCCCGATGCCAAGGTTTTGCGCGCCGCCGCAGGGGTGATCGTCATCGGCTGGCACAGCGCTGAGGAAGAAGCCTGGATGACCGCGCAGGCCCGCAACATCGTCTTTGCCGACTACGCCCCGAACTTTGAGGGCCGTGATTGCGTGCTGAACGACTATGATTCGGCCACCGTCAACCTGCTGGAGGCGTTAAGCGGTCTGGGCTATGCCAAGATCGGCTTTGTCGGCTGGACCGACCGGCTGACGCGCGGCGGCCATGTGCGGCCGGAAAAGCGGTTTCTGGCCTATGAGAACTGGCTGCGCGAACGGGGCGAATTTGATCCCGAAATCTGCTCGCTGGGGTTCAACACATCCGAGAGCGGCTATGATCTGGCTTTGAAAATGCTGGAAAATGGTCCGCGCCCGGATGTTTTGATCACCGCCAACGACAACATGGCGGTGGGGGCGTACCGGGCGATCCACAAGCTGGGGCTGCGCATTCCCAATGACATTGCGGTGGCCAGTTTCAACGATATTTCCGTGGCGCGGTTCATGACCCCGCCCTTGACCACCGTGCGTCTGCCCGCCGAGGAGATCGGTGAAACCGCCGTCGATCTGCTGTTGGAACGGATGAAGGGGCGCGACATCGCCAAGCGCGTTGTCTTGCAAAGCAAAATCGTCTGGCGGGGCAGCACGATGCCAAAACCGATATAACTAATTGTTATAAAATGATTTAATTTAATTTTCCGGTTTTTACTAAATTAGTTGCCGGACCGGATTTCCTTCGCTAACCTTTTGGAAGGGTCGGCAGAAGCCGTGCCTACGACATGGGAGGAAATCATGCGTTTCAATACTCCGCGTTTGCGGAATGTGGCCGGACTGGCCACCGGTATCAGCCTTTTTGCCCTGTCATCGGCATGGGCTGCGGAAGTGGTCGTCTGGTGCTGGGCACCGGAGTTCAACGGTGCCGCGATGAACGAAGCCATCGCGCGCTACACGGCGGCCAATCCGGGTGACACGATCACCGTGGTGGATTTTGCCAAGGGCGACCTTGAGACCAAGTTGCAGACGCAGCTGGCGTCGGGCACGACCGAAGGTCTGCCGGACATCGTTCTGATCGAAGACTACGGCGCCCAGAAGTATCTGCTGTCCTTCCCCGGCGCGTTTGAGCCGTTGACCGACAAGATCGATTACTCCCAGTTCGCCGACTACAAGGTCGCGCTGGCCACGGTCGATGGTCAGACCTATTCGCTGCCCTTCGATTCGGGCGTGACGGGCATGTTCTATCGCAGCGACCTTCTGGCCGAAGCCGGTTATGACGCCGCTGCGCTGGCAGACATCACTTGGGATCAGGTGATCGATATCGGTCTGGCCGTCAAAGCCAAGACCGGCAAGCCGATGTTCTCGATGGATCAGGCCGATGCCGGCACGATGCGCATGATGCTGCAATCGGCAGGATCGTGGTATTTCAACGCCGATGGCAGCGCGAATATCGCCGGCAATCCGGTGTTCAAAGCCTCGCTTGAGACCTGGGTGAAGATGCTTCAGACCCCCGACCTGTACAAGGCCGTGTCGGGCTGGGGTGACTATACCGGTGCGTTCAACAACGGCGACGTGGCCGGGGTTTACACCGGCGTCTGGATGACCGGTGGCATCAAGGGCAACAACATGTCGGGCAAATGGGGCGTCGCCCCCTTGCCGAAACTGGCCAATGTCGAAGGCGCTGGCCATGCGTCCAACCTGGGCGGATCGTCGTGGTATGTCTTGTCCTCGGCCCCGGCCAAGGACACTGCCATCGACTTCCTGAAAACCATCTGGGCAGGCGATGCTGACTTCTACCAGAAAATCCTGGTCGGTCAGGGCGCGTTCGGGGCCTATCTGCCGGCACGTGAGGGCGAAGCCTATTCTGCCGCGGATGAGTATTTCGGCGGACAATCGGTCTGGGCCAACTTCTCGGAATGGCAAGCGGCGATCCCGGGCGTGAACTATGGCATCTTCACCAACGAGGTGGACAGTGCCATCGTAGCGCAGATCCCTGGCCTTGTGGCCGGTGGCAACATCGACGAGGCGATTGCCGCGATCGACGCGCAAGTGGCGCAGCAGATCCAGTAATCTGCCCTAGTGACTATGGTCCCGCCAGCCCTTACGGGCTTGGCGGAACCGCAACCCCACTTTTCGCCGCGCCCCCGATCCAACGCCCTGCCGCCCGCGGCCTTGTTGGCGCGTTGCCGTTTCGGGACAAGATCAACATCCAACCGGACCGGGAGAGCGCATGGCCAGCAATCGAAACGACATCCGCCTGAACCTGACAGGCTGGGGGTTTGTGGCCCCGGCGCTGACCCTGCTGGGTCTGTTCATGGCCTATCCGATCCTGTGGTCGCTTTACATGAGCTTCCAGACCGGCAAAGGGATGAATTTCAAATTTGGCGGCATGGCCAATATCTACCGGCTGACTCAAGACCCAGTGTTCCTGCGCGCCCTGTCCAACACCATGATATTCCTGGTCATTCAGGTTCCGATCATGTTGGTGCTGGCGCTTTTGTTCGCCGCGGCGCTGAACAATCCCAAACTGCGGGGCCGCGCCATTCTGCGCACCGCGATCTTTTTGCCCTGCGTCACCTCGCTCGTGGCTTATTCGGTGCTGTTCAAGTCGATGTTCGCCATCGACGGCGTGGTCAATGACACGTTGATGTTTCTGCGCCTGACGTCCGAGCCGATCCGCTGGATGATTGATCCGTTCTGGGCCAAGGTGCTGATCATCACCGCGATCACCTGGCGATGGGCCGGGTACAATATGGTGTTCTATCTGGCGGCGATGCAGAACATCGACCCGTCAATCTATGAGGCGGCGCGGATTGACGGCGTCCCTGCCCGCGCGCGGTTTTTCAAGATCACCATCCCGATGCTGAAGCCGGTGATCTTGTTCACCACGGTCCTGTCCACCATCGGCACCTTGCAGCTGTTCGACGAGGTCAACACCATCACCGCATCGCAAGGCATCGGCGGCGGGCCAGCGGATTCCACGCTGACGCTTAGTCTGTATATCTACAACCTGACCTTCCGCTTCATGCCGTCCTTTGGCTATGCGGCCACGGTATCCTGGGTGATCGTGATCCTTGTTGGCATCCTGTCCTGGGTGCAGTTCCAAATCGCGAAGGAGCGCTGAGATGAGCATTTTTTCGCGGCTGACCAGCCTTTTGGCCCAAGCCCTGTTGTGGCTGGCGGCGGTGATCTCGGTCTTTCCGTTTTACTGGATGATCGTGGGCGCCACCAACACGGCCAATGACATCACCGGCGGAAAATTCACCTTTGGCACCAACCTGATCCCCAACATCACCAAATTCTTTGAACTGGTCGATGTGCCACGGGTGTTCTTCAATTCTATGGTGGTGGCGGTGGGCGGCACGGTGCTGACGCTGATCGTGGCGTCTTTGGCGGGTTACGGGTTCGAGATGTTCCAGTCCAAGATCCGCGACCGGATCTTTGGCGGGTTGCTGTTGATGCTGTCGGTTCCCTTTGCCGCGATGATGATCCCGCTGTTCGTGATGTTTTCCGGCGCGGGGTTGATGAACACCTACATCGCCATCATCGCGCCGGGCATCGCGTCGATCTTCATGATTTTCTACTTTCGCCAGAACACCAAGGCCTTTCCATCGGAACTGCGCGATGCGGCGCGGATGGACGGGTTGAAGGAATGGCAGATCTTCGTGCGCATCTACATGCCGGTCATGCGGTCCACCTATGCCGCCGCCATGATCATCTTGTTCATGACCAACTGGAACGCCTATCTTTGGCCGCTGATCGTGCTGCAAACCAATGAGATGAAAACCATCCAGCTGGTCGTGGCATCCTTGGCGACCGCGTACACGCCGGATTACGGCCTGATCATGGTGGCCAATGTTCTGGCCACATTACCGACCATTCTGGTCTTTTTCCTTCTCCAGCGTCGCTTCGTCGAAGGCATGCTGGGCGGCGTCAAATAGGGCTTTTCCATGCGTTCAACCACCGACTTCAACGACAACTGGCTGTTTGACGGCCAATTGGTGCGCCTGCCTCATACGGCGGTCGAACTGCCCTATTCCTATTTCGACGAGACCAGCTATCAGCGCGGCTTTACCTATGAAAAGACGCTTGAGGTTGGCGGCGACTGGGGCAGTGATGAGGTCTGGCTGCGGTTTGATGCTGCGATGGCCGATGCGCGGGTGTTTCTGGACGGGGTGGAAATTGCCGCGCACCGGGACGGCTATACCCCCTTTACCGCGCGTCTGACCGGGCTTGCCCCCGGCGCGCATCTGGTGCGGGTGCAGATCGACGGGTCGGAAAACCCGCAGATCCCGCCCTTTGGCAATGTCATCGACTATTTGACCTATGCGGGGCTTTACCGCGAGGTTTGGCTGGAACGCGCCCCGGCGCTGCATATCACCAATGTGAAGATCGAAACGCCCGAGGTTCTGGCTGCGCAAAAGCGGGTCAGCGCACGGGTGCATCTGGACAATCCGCAGGGGCTGGCCCTTGGCGGCGACCTGCATGCTCAGGTTCTGGATGCGGCTGGCAAGGTGCTGGCGACGGCCAGTGCCGCCGTCTCGGGGGCAGAGGTCGCGCTGGAGTTTTCCGGGCTGGAGGGGATCACCCTGTGGTCCCCCGACACGCCTGAACTTTATCATCTGGTGCTGACCCTGACCTCGGCCAGCGGTGTCGATACGGTGAAAACCCGCTTTGGCTTTCGCCAGATCGCCTTTACCGACAAGGGATTTCACCTGAACGGCCAGCAGATCAAACTGCGCGGGTTGAACCGGCACCAGTCGTTTCCCCATGCCGGCTATGCGCTGGGACGCGCGGCGCAGATCAAGGATGCCGAGATCCTGAAGCATGACTTGCGGCTGAACATGGTGCGCACCTCGCATTATCCGCAGTCGAAATACTTCCTTGATCGCTGCGACGAACTGGGTCTGATGGTGTTCGAAGAAATCCCCGGCTGGCAGCATATCGGCGGGCCGATGTGGCAGGATGAGGCGGTGATGAACGTCGCCCGCATGATCACCCGAGACTGGAACCACCCGTCGATCGTGATCTGGGGGGTACGCATCAACGAGAGCCAGGACAATCACGATTTTTACCTGCGCACCAATGCCTTGGCGCGTGAACTTGACACGACGCGGCCCACCGGCGGCGTGCGGTATATCACCGACTCCGAACTGCTGGAGGACGTCTATACCATGAACGACTTTATTCTGGGGAATGAGGAAATGGGCGGCAACCGGCCCCG
>JANNBI010000411.1:0-6681 GCA_031385345.1 Paracoccaceae bacterium
CATCCATGCTGGCCACCCGCGATCCGGCACGGTTCAAGGCGCTTGGAAATTCCAAGTAACCCTGGCATGTGCAGGTCAACGAGGGCGGTCCCGATGGGGCCGCCCTCTTGTTTTGGCCCCCCCACCCCCATCCCCTCCCCACAAGGGGGAGGGGAGGTTTTCTTTCCTACGACCGAAGCCGGGAAGGCGCAGGCCAAGGGGTTTCCCGCGGGCGCTGAGGGTTCGAGAACTGGGGCGCAGCTACTTGGGATCAGCAGGCGCGGTCCAAGTCGATTGAAATCAAATTGGACGGAGGAAACTGGACCGACCGGCTAGTACTTGAACGGGCCGGTTTGCGGGACGCCAGGCAGCACGCACAGCATTTCGTACAGCAGGTTTGCACCAATCAGGGCGGTGTTGCCTGACGGGTCGTAGGGTGGCGACACCTCTACCAGATCACCGCCCACAAGGTTCAGGCCCGCACATCCGCGCACAATTTCAATACCTTGCCAGATTGACAGGCCACCCGGCTCTACCGTGCCGGTGCCGGGGGCAAAGGCGGGGTCAAGGCTGTCGATGTCATAGGTCAGATAGACCGGGGCGTCGCCAATCTTGGCGCGGATCTCGGCCATCAGGGGGGACAGGGATTTGTGCCAGCACGCCTCGGCCTGCACAACGGTCCAGCCTTTGTCGCGGCCCCAGTTGAAATCATCAGGGCCATAGCCCGTGCCACGCAGGCCGATCTGGAACACCTTGTCATTGATCAGACAGCCATCTTCCCAAGCGCGGCGGAAGGGGCAGCCGTGGGCCACCTTTTCGCCGAACATGGTGTCGTTGACATCGGCATGGGCATCGACATGGATCAGCGCGACCGGGCCATGTTTGGCCTTCATCGCCCGCAGGATCGGCCATGTCAGGGTATGGTCGCCGCCAAGGGTCAAGGGCACCGTGCTATGGGCCAGAATCGCGTCATAGGCGGCTTCGATAATGCCGATGGATTTCTTCAGATCAAAGGTGTTGATCGCCACATCGCCAATATCTGCCACCTGAAGATGGTCGAAAGGCGCTGCCCCGGTGGACATGTTGTATGGGCGCAGCATCCGGCTTTCGTCGCGGATCTGGCGCGGTCCCAACCGGGTGCCGGGGCGGTTGGAGGTGCCGATGTCCATCGGAATGCCGACGAAACAGGCGTCAAGGCCGCGGGCGTCGGGGGCAGATGGCAGACGCATCATGGTGGCGGGACCGCCAAAGCGCGGCATGTCATTGCCGCCAAGGGGCTGGTTCAGGGTGCGGGTCATGGGGGCCTCCGATGAATGTTGGGGGGCACAGTAGGGCGGGAGGCAGGGCGAAGGAAGGGGGGGGCTTTTTGGTGTTGTTCCGTTGAAGGGGGAAGGCCCCCCACCCCAGCCCTCCCCCTCGAGGGGGGGGAAGGAGGTGCCATTTGGTAAGAGGTTGAACCGCGAGGTAACCGGGGGTTGACCTTTGGGCGCGGCGCGGGGTTTGGTGGCGGGGAATAAGGGAGAGCATTGCCATGACACCGATTGATCCACAGGACCGCCGCGTCGCCAATATCCACCGGGCGGAGTTCGCGGATTTTGTCTTTCCCGATGGCACGACCTTGGGCGACGGGGTGCTGCAACTGAAGATGGATCAGCCGCTTGGCACCGGGTTTCATGTCTACCGGATGCCCGCGGGCATGGTGACGCGCGGTCATCGCCACAACGGGGATGAACAGTTTCTGGTGCTGGAAGGCGAGTTGCACGAAAACGACGGCACGGTGTTTCGGTCTGGCGATCTGGTCTGGTACCGCGACGGGACCGAGCATAACTCATACACCCCGAACGGCTGTTTGCTGGCGGTGCATATCGTGGCGACCGAAACCGAGGTCGATTGATCAGGGCAGCGGATCGGAGTTCAGGCGGCCATATTTGGCCATAGCGGCGCGCAGTTGGGCGCTGGGGATGCCGATAATCTCGCCCCCTTTCGGTTTGACCATCGCAAAACGTTCATCCGCATTGGCGACGATGGCGTTGATCACCGCCTCGTCCACGGCCTGAACGGCGGCCAAATACAGCGGGTCCAGATGCGTCCAGTTGACTGAATGGCGGGTGATGATCGGCGGGGCCTGATCGGGGCACGGCATGGGATCAGCCACGGAAAAGGCCAGAAAGATATCGCCCGAGGAATTGCCCGAGGGCGAGCCGGAGCGGGCAATCCCCAGACCAGCCCGCCGCGCCAGACCCTTCAGGATGGCATCGGACAGGGGCGCATCGGTGGCAATGATCGCGATGATCGACCCCTGTTCGCGGCGCGCGAAGGTATCCCCGGTGATCTCGGCCCCCACAGGAACGCCCGCCACCTGAAACCAGGGGCGGCGGCCGTAATTGGCCTGCACAAGAGCCGCCAGCGTGTAGTTCTGACCGCCGATGGTCACCACGCGGGACGCGGTGCCGGTGCCGCCCTTGAATTCATAGGCGATCATGCCAGCCCCGCCCCCGACCGAGCCTTCGGGCACAGCCCCCCCGGTGGCATTGCGAAGGGCGGCTAGGGCATGGTCGGGGCGGACATGCAAGGCGTTGATATCGTTTAACACCCCGTCATAGGTTTCGGCCACCACCGGCATCGCCCAGTCGTGACCTTCCGAAAAGTTCAGCGCATAGTTTTCCTGCATCCAGCGCGTCGCCCCTTCATGTGCGGCGCCGATGGCATGGGTGTTGGTGATCAGGATCGGGCCTTGGAAATACCCGGCGTCGTTGATCCAATGGGTGCCCGTCATCTCACCATTGCCGTTCAGGGAATGAAATCCGGCCCAGACTGGCTGGGGGAAATCGCGGTCCTGTCGGGGGCGGATGGCGGTGACCCCGGTGCAGCAATCACGGGCGGGGTCGAACAGCGTGGTCATGCCGACAATGACGCCGGGAACATCAGTGATGGCGTTCAGCGGGCCGGGGCGCCCGTCAAAGGGAATGCCAAGGGCGCGGGCGCGGGGTTTTGGGGGGATGGGGTGGGGCATGGGGCAGGCTCCTGCTTTTTCACGGGAGCCTGCCTGTTGGCGGGGGACAGGTCAATCGCGCCTTGGGGGGCGGTCTGCGGGCGACGCCCGAGGTGCGGTCTAATCCGCCCAGTCTTGCGGCATCAGGGCGTCGGGCATGTTCTGATAGGCGACCGGGCGCAGCCAGCGGCGGATCGACAAGGTGCCAACCGAGGTGGCGCCAAAGTTGGTGGACGCAGGATAGGGGCCGCCGTGGACCTGTGCATCCACCACTTCGACCCCGGTTGGGAAACCGTTGGCCAACACGCGTCCCGCCTTGCGATCAAGGATCGGCAACAGGGATTGGGCAAGGTCGATATCGGCGTCGTCCAGATGCAGGGTGCAGGTCAACTGGCCCTGAAGGCTGTCGGCAATTTGCAACATCTCGGCGGCGGAACTGGTGCGCAGGATCAGGCCAAGCGGGCCGAACACCTCTTCGGCCAAGGCGTGATCGGCCAGCCAGTCGCTTGCCGAAACTTCAAACAGATAGGGCGTGGCTTGGCGCAGATCGCAGGTCGTGGTCAGGATCGCACGCACGCCGGAGCCTGCCGCAATGCGGTCACGACCGGAGCGGTAGGCGGCGGCGATGCCGTCGGTCAGCATGGTTTGCGGACCCGTGGCGGCAAGGGCGGTGCGGGCGGCGGCGATGCAGGCGTCACCTTCGGCCCCGGTCATGATCACCGCAATGCCGGGATTGGTGCAGAACTGCCCTGCCCCCATGGTCAGGCTGGCAGCCCAGCCCTTGCCGATCGCCTCACCCCGTGCCGCGACGGCATTGGGCAGCAAGAACATCGGGTTGACGGACCCCAACTCGCCAAAAAACGGGATCGGTTCGGGGCGCTGCGCGCAAAGGTCGAACAAGGCGCGGCCACCGCCGAGAGAACCGGTGAAGCCCACGGCCTTGATCAGCGGATGGGTGACCAGCTCCTCGCCCACGTCGCGCCGACCGCCCTGGACCAGCGAGAACACGCCGTCCGGCAGGCCGCAGGCGCGGATCGCGGCAAGGATGGCTTGAGCCACGATCTCACCGGTGCCGGGATGGGCGGAATGGCCTTTGACCACCACGGGACAGCCGGCCGCCAGCGCCGAGGCGGTGTCACCGCCCGCGACCGAAAAAGCGAGGGGGAAGTTGGAGGCGCCAAAGACTGCGACCGGGCCGATGGGGCGCTGCATCATCTTCAGATCGGGGCGCGGCGCGGGAAGGCGGTCGGGCAAGGCTGTGTCGTGGCGGCGGTCCAGCCAGCCGTCTTGCAGGATATGGGCGGCAAACAGGCGCAACTGGCCGGTGGTGCGGCCACGCTCCCCTTCCAGCCTTGCGGCGGGAAGGCCGGTTTCCGAGGTACCGATTTCGGTAATCTCGGCACCACGGGCCTCAATCTCATCGGCGATACGGATCAGGAAGGCGGCACGCGCGGCGCGTCCGGTGGCGCGGAAGGTGGGAAAGGCCGCCTCGGCGGCGCGGACGGCGGCATCGACATGGGCGGGGGTGCCGACGGCAAAGCTGCGCGCGGCACCGGTGGCGGGCGAGGATTGGAAGCTGTCAAGCCCGGGCGTCCATTGGCCCGCAATCAGATGGTGTCCGGTAAGCATCGTTGTCTCCTGTTATGTGGGCGGGGGTGAATTTTTCGCAAAAAAAATTCAGCAAGATTGGGGGTTTCACACCCCCAAGCCTGTGTTTTTCACGAAAAACACAGGCCACCCCCCGTGGGAATATTTATCGAACAGATGAAAGCTAAAGAACGAAAGCGTCGGTCATGAACCGCCGGCCAAGGGTCAGCGCATCGGCAACATGGATCATCGGGGCAAGATCGACATCGCTGGTGCCGGTTTCAAGGAGCTGCGCCATGCGCGCGTACAGGGCGGGGTATTCGCCCATGATGGAATTTTCACCGGCCAAGGTCTGACCGTCGATTTCCAGCACATTGCCGCCCATGCGCAGATCGAGACGGCCTTGGTCGGTGTCTACCCGGATGTCCCAGGTTTGCGGGCCAGTCTGGCGCCAGTCGAAATCGGCGGTGACGCCGCCGGAAAAGGTCAGATCGGCGGCGATCGGGGTCTGGCAGTTTTCCGGGAAGGTCAGCGTGGCGGCGGTCAGATGGACGGGGTCGGGCAGAATCTCGGTCAGGATCGACAGGGCGTTGATGCCGGGATCAAAGACGCCCATGCCGCCGGGTTCAAACACCCAGTTTTGCCCCGGATGCCATTTGCGCACATCCTCACGCCACGTGATATGCGCGCTGGTGATGGTTTTATCCGCCAACCAGGCCTTGGCCGGGGGCACGGCATGGGCCATGCGGCTGTGCCAAGTGGTGTAAAGTGTCAGGCCGCGACGGTTTGCAAGGGTTTGCAAAGCCTGAACCTCGGCCAGGGTGGCACCGGGGGGTTTTTCCAGCATGACATGCCGGCCCGCCAGCAGCGCCGCCTGCGCATAGGCATAGCGCGGCACCGGGGGCATGCACAGCGAGACAACCGTAATATCGGGGCGGGCGGTCAGGAAGGCGGCGAAATCGGTATGGGATTCGACGCCGGGAACCGTGCCGGAGCGTGAGACGGTGGCGGCCAGCACCCAGTCGGGGCTGGCGGCGATCGCCGGGACATGCTGATCCAGCGCGATCTTGCCGACCCCGACTATGGCAATCTTGGTAGGGGCGATCTTGGTCTTGGTCGTGGACATCAATGGCTGTCCTTGCCCACGGGATTGCCGCGCGAGCCTTTGAGGAAGTCCAGATCGGCCCCGGTGTCGGCCCCCTGAACATGCTGCTGATGCAGCCAGGCATAGCCGCCATCCGGCCCGCCTTCGCGCGGTTTCCACGCGGCCAGACGCGAGGCAAGTTCGGCATCGGAAATGTCCAGATGCAGGCGGCGGCCGATCACGTCCAGCTCGATGAAATCACCGTTCTGCACCACGGCGAGGGGTCCGCCCACCGCCGCCTCGGGCGAGGCATGTAGACAGACGGTGCCAAAGGCGGTGCCGGACATGCGCGCGTCGGAAATGCGCACCATATCGGTGATGCCCTTGCGCAGAACCTTGGGCGGCAGTCCCATATTGCCGACCTCGGCCATGCCGGGATAGCCCTTGGGCCCGCAGTTTTTCAGGACCATGACGCAGGTCTCGTCGATGTCCAGCCCCTCGTCGTTGATCTTGGCCTTGTAGTCGTCGATGTCTTCGAACACCACGGCGCGGCCCCGGTGCTGCATCAGCGCAGGCGTGGCGGCAGAGGGTTTCAGCACCGCGCCCTTGGGCACAAGATTGCCTTTCAGCACCACGACACCGCCGGATTGGGTCAGCGCCTTGTCGGTGGGCAGGATCACGTCCGGGTTGTGGTTGACCACATCCTTGACCTGCTCCCATGCCGTTTCACCCGACACGGTCAGGGCGTCCTTATGCAACAGGCCCGCCTCGCCCAGACGTTTGATGACGACAGGCAGGCCGCCGGCATAAAAAAACTCTTCCATCAGGTATTTGCCGGAAGGCATCAGGTTGACGATCGTCGGCACGTCGCGGCCGCAGCGGTCCCAATCGTCGAGTGTCAGGTCGATGCCGACGCGGCCGGCGATGGCCAGCAGGTGGATAACGGCATTGGTCGAGCCACCGATGGCGGCATTGGTGCGGATGGCGTTTTCGAAGGCTTCCTTCTTCAGGATGTCGGAAGGCTTCAGGTCGTCCTTGA
>JANNBI010000390.1:0-4315 GCA_031385345.1 Paracoccaceae bacterium
CCATGCTCGAAAGCTCGTTCCGGCCCTATCTGCCTGCCGTCGATGTTGGCGGGCCTTTGGATACCTATTCCTTGGGCAACTACATGAAGATCTTTGGAAATGAGGTCGATTTTTCCATCTTTGGCTATGTGGTTCAGACCCCGGTTCGCGTCAAAGTTTTCCTGCTGACCATCTTCTACTCCGCCGTCGTCACCGTGATCACCTTTTTGATGGCCTATCCGCTGGCCTATTATCTGGCCAAGATCGTCTCGCCCAAATCGCTGCCGACGCTGTTTCTGCTGCTGTTCGTCCCGCTTTGGGTGTCCGAGATCCTGCGGTCCTTCGCCTGGTGGATCATTCTGGCGCTGAAGGGGCCGCTGAACTTTGTGCTGATGAACCTTGGCATCATAGACAGCGAAATACGCTGGATCGCAGGTTTCAGCCCGGTGGTGATCGGGCTGGTCTACACCTACGTGCTGTTCATGGTGTTCCCGTTGTACAACGCCATGCAATCGCTGGACAGCAACCAGATCGAGGCGGCCGAGGATCTGGGTTCGCCCTGGTGGCGCACGCATTGGCGGGTGATCCTGCCCCATGCCAAACCCGGCATCGCCAGTGGTGCTGTCATGGTGTTCATGCTGTCGGCGGGGTCGTTGCTGGTGCCGTCGCTGTTGGGTTCCACCACCTCGGGGTGGTTCACCCAGACCATTCAAGGCATTATGATGGACAGTCAGGACTGGAACGCCGGGGCGGCTTTTGCCTTCATGCTGCTGCTGGTCTGCACGATCTTCGTCAGCCTGATGATGCGGGTCTTCGGCGTCAAACTTTCTGATATTGCGAAATAGGGGGCGGACCATGCAAAAGAACCGCAACATCCTGTTTCACCTGTATATGGGCTTGTTTCTGGCCTATCTGCTGATCCCGCTGTTCGTCATGGGCGGGGCCGCGTTCAATGACAGCAAACTGCCGACGATCCTGCCCTGGAAAGGGCTGACCGACCGCTGGTTCGTCGATCTGTGGAACGACAAGCGGATCTGGGGGGCGTTTCGCAACACCCTTCTGGTGGCGATTGCCGTGGCCGCGATTGCGGTGCCGTTGGGCACGGCGGCGGCGATCCTGATCAATTCGATCTCGGGGCGGGTCCGCTCGGTTCTGTATGGGTTGATGGTGGCGCCGATCTTGGTGCCGGGTGTGGTGATCGGTATCTCGACCCTGTTGTTCTGGAACAACCTGTCGGTCGGTTCGGGCCTGCATCTGTCGGTGCTGGGGCAGGTCAGCTATATCGCGTCCTTCGTGATGTTGCTGGTTCTGGCGCGGTTGCAAAGCTTTGATCAGGGGCTGGAAGAGGCTGCGCTGGACCTTGGCGCCAGCCATGGTCAGGTGATGCGCCGCATCCTGTTGCCGCATCTGTATCCCGCCATCGGGGCCGGGGCCGCGATTTCGTTCTTTCAGTCAATCGAGAATTTCAACATCACGCTGTTCACCCGCGGCGGGGCGGATACGCTGACGGTCTATGTGTTTTCCAAGGTCCGGTCCGGCATTACGCCGACGATCAACGCGCTGGCGTTTTTGTTGATCGTTGTCACCTTGGCGCTGGCCATTGTCTATGAACTGCGCCGTCGCCGCGCCGCCAATCTTGAGGCCGCCCGCGAGGCAGAGGCGCGCCGTGCCGAAGCCCTCTGACACCCCGGCCCCGCCACATTCGCGGCGCGAGGCGATTGTCCGCGCCGCGTTGACGGTCTTGCAGCGTGACGGTTATGCCGCCCTGACAGCGCGCAAGATCGCCGCCGAGGCGCAGATGTCACTTGGCCATATCTCGTATCATTTCAAGGATATGGACGAGGTGATGAGCGAGGCTTACATCCTTGCCGCACGCCTGCTGCAAGAGACTGAGGCGCGGTTGGATCAGGGGCAGGGCACGGCCCGCGACCGGCTCGCGGCCCTGCTGAAGGCCGGCTTCACCGAGGATATCCTGAACCCGGCCTATCTGCGGATGCGGATTGATCTGTGGTCCGCCGCCCTGACCCGCCCCGAAATCGCCCGGACCGAACTGGAATTGTACCGTGTCTATCGTCAGCGTCTGGAAGACCTTCTGACCGAAATGGCGCATTACTCGCGCCGCGACCGGGTGGCGGGGGTCTGTGATGTGATCATGGCCACACTGGACGGGTTGTGGCTGGACTGGATGCGCCGCCGTGACCGCAGCGCGGTGGACCGGGGGCTGGAGCTGGTGCAGAAACTCGCCACTTTGGAGCTGTCCTAGGCGGTTCGCGTCGGAACCCGGCCCTCAAACCAGCGAAACAGCGCCACGATGACCCCGGTGATCGCCAGATAAATCAGCGCCAGCATCAGCAGGGGTTCATAGGTGATCAGCGTTTCGGATCGCACCCGGCTGGCCACGGCATAGACATCCGTCACCGTGATCAGCGCGACCAAGGGCGTGGCTTTCAACTGCAACACTGTCTCGCCGCCCAAGGTGGGCAACACGCGGTGCAGGGCCTGCGGCAACCAGATGCGACGGAACATGGTGAAACGCGGCATTCCCATTGCTGTCGCGGCCTCTAACTGGCCATGCGGCACACCGCGGAACGCGCCGCGCATCACCTCGCCCTCATATCCCGCGACGGACAGGGACAGGCCCAGCACGGCGAAATACCAGGCGTCGCGCAGGATCGGCCACATGAAACTGTCGCGGATGCCGGGGATGCCGGGAAACAGGCTGCCGATGCCGTAGTACAAAAGGAACAACTGCAACAGCAGCGGCGTGCCGCGCACCAGACCGCAAAACGCCTGTGCCGGCCGCGCCAGATACCAAGGCCCCGCCGCCTGCGCCAAGCCAAGCGGGATCGCCAGCGCCATCCCGATTGCCATGGTCAGCCCCAGCAACGACACCGTATTCCAAAGCCCGGTCAGCATCAGCTTTTGGTATTTCGGCACCAGCAGCCAGTCCCAGCGCCCGTAGACCGCGCAAAGCCCCAAAAGCCCCAGCGCAACCGCCAGCATCACCAGCCGCCTTGGGATCAACAGCGCCCGGATCATCCACCCATCCGCCGTTGCCCGCGCCGCGCCCAGACCTCCAGCCGCGAAAACGCGATGGTGGAGAGGATCGAGAGGATCAGATACAGCACCCCCGCCGCCGCATAAAAGGTGAAAAACGCCTTGGTGGTTGACGCCGCCTGCCGCGTGGCTTGGGTCAATTCGGCAAAGCCCACCACGGCCAGAAGGGCAGTGTCCTTGGTCGCGACCAGCCACAGATTGGCCAGCCCGGGAATGGCGAAGGACAGCATCAGGGGCAGGGTGATGCGCCGCGCCATCTGGCCCGCAGGCATTCCCATCGCGCGCGCCGCCTCTATTTGCCCCGCCGGCACCGACAGGATCGCGCCGCGCAGCACCTCGGTCGCATAGGCGCCCTGCACCACGCCCAGAACCGCGATCCCCGCTGCGACGCCTGAAATTTCAATCCGTTCACCGCCCCAGGCCAGAAGGATCTGATTGACCGCATCGGTGACCGCGAAATACAGGATCAAGATCAGCACCAGTTCCGGCACGGCGCGTACAACGGTTGTATAAACCGCCAACAGATCCTTGACCCAAGAGCTGCCGTACAACTTGCCATAAGCCCCCGCGATGCCGATCCCGCAGCCCAAAGCATAGGCGCCAAAGGCGATCAGAACCGAATTGCCCAGACCCCGCAGCAAAGTCGCCCCCCAACCGGGGGGCGAGAAGGCCAGATACTCCAGCGTCGAGGCGCCAAGTGCCAGCCCTTGCATTAAGATCAGCCGCCGTAGATCGACGAGGCGAAATAGGCCTTGGTGATGGTGTCATAGGTGCCATCGGCCAGGATCTTCGCAATTCCCGCGTTGATCTGGGCTTTCAGCGCCTCATCGCCCTTGCGCAGACCCGCGCCGACGCCCGCACCTAGAATGGCCGGATCATCGGCCACGGCCCCCACAACCTCGCAGCAGGCCATGCCCGCCTCGGTGGCAAGGAAAGCGTCCAGCGCGATGCTGTCGGCCTGCGTCGCATCAATCCGCCCCGCCGCCAGATCCTGATTGGCCTCGTCCTGGGTCTGATAGACCTTCACCTCGGCAGCCCCTGCCGCGAAATAGGCGTTCACATAAGCCTCATGGATGGTGGAGGCTTGGATGCCGATGATCTTGCCCGCAAGACCGGCCGCATCCGGGGTCGCAACCACGCCTTTGGCAGTCACGATCACCGTCGGAGTGTTGTAATACTTGTCCGAAAAATCAATGGTTTGCAGACGCTCATCCGTGATCGACATCGAGGCCATGATCGCATCAATCTGACCCGAGGTCAGTGCCGGGATGATCCCGTC
>JANNBI010000421.1:0-9917 GCA_031385345.1 Paracoccaceae bacterium
CATCCATGCCTCGCAGACCGCCTTGTCAGGCGTCCAGACGGTCATGCTGCCTAAACCGTTGCGCCGGGATGAATTGGTGGGCGCGATCTGGGCGGTGCTGGCTGTCTGACGCCTTGCGCTGTACCGTGACGGTCTGACGCCAGTTCGCGACGCCGATAACAATACTCTAGGGTAGTAGGAATGCCCCGAGATTTCAGATAACCAGCATGCGGTGGGATTTTCTTGATCGAATTTGATTAACGAAGCTGACCTTCCGCCGCCGTTATAGATCCAGCAGGGCTTCCATTTTTTCCAGCATCGCTTCCACTGGCGATTCCACCGATCGCCAAATGATAGCGGCGGAGTCTCCGTTCCGCACACCTTTGGTAATCTCGGCATCAATCCAGCCAGCGCTTCGCCCAATTTCGCCAAACCCCAGTGTTTCTGCAACACCAGCGATTTTGTGGGCCATCGCGCTGATTTCTGACAGGGGGGCAAGAGCGATATGATTGGATGCAATCTGCTGTTTCAGATCTTCAAACCGCAACAAGCGCGCGACGAGGCTGTCAATAAAGCGAAGGCGGATTGCGCGCAATGCGTCGTCCATGATGGGGTCGGTTGCCCCGCGCGAAGCATTTCCCGAGGTTATCCCATGCGCGGCAATCATCAGAAGGCCCCGATTGTGGCCCGCTGGTCATGCGCGCGGTACAATTCGCTTTGCATTGCAGAAATCGCCATTTCAGGCAGTTTCGATGACCGGGTCAGGGTGAATGCCGAACTGCGCACCAATGATCCGAAGTGGAGTTTTGGCAGCGGAAGATCGTCAACCTCGTACAGATTGATAAAGTCTGACATGGCCTGATTGGTGGTCAAGACTATGTTTTCCATGTCAGATCGCATCTCGCTGCGCACGATGCAGACGAAGGTTCCGGCCCCGGCATAGGCAAAAAGAATATCCTCGGTCTTCAGGCTTTCCAGGATGGCACTCGCCACATCGCCGATCATATCAACAAAGACCGCTGGGTTGTTGTCTTTATAGAAGGTATGGGCGTTTTCAACCTGAACAGCAAAAGCGCGAAGGGCGTAGGTCCGTTTTAAGCCAAGCGTCAGCAGGTAATTCGTCATGGCGACAAAGCTTGTCATCCGCTCAACATTCGGCAAGACGAGGGCGTCTGAGAAATCGTGCGTGGGTTCGATGCTGTAAGATGACAGTGGTGCCACCAAAGCGGTGGTTTGTTTACGGACGGCGTCATGCAATTGCGCTACCATGCCAAGGCGGGCTTTCAATTCGATCCGGTCCAAAGGCTTCGTAATATAATCTGTGGCACCAGAATCAAATGCGGCGTCGATATAGGTGCGGTCCGACATCGAGGTCACCATCACGATTGGCGTCGTGGTGTAATTCTTTAGGCTACGAATCTTCCGGCACAGCGCTATTCCGTCCATCTCCGGCATCTGAACGTCAAGAAGGATGCAATCAAAGGTCGTCGCAAGGTTTTGCAACAGCATCAACGCGGTTTTGCCCGACGAGGCGGTGCGAATTTCGGAATAGCCAAGCCGACCCATCTGGGCCGTCAGAAGTTGAAGAAACAGGGGGTCATCGTCAACCGCTAAAAACCGCATTTTACGTTGCCTTTGTGCTTCGTCGGGTCAAACTCCACCGTAAGCAATGGTACGAGGTTGCCTGATCTCTCTGAGGTAAGGTTAATGCGACAAATATGGCGAAACTTTGGCTTGGCGGTCCTTCGCGCCGGGGCTTTTTCGAAAAACCTCAACCCCGGCGCTGGTTTGCCGGCTCAAGCGGTCTGCGGGGGGGGGCACAGGCCAGATAAATCTGCCCAGAGGAGGTTTTGAATCCACGGGGGATTCGGGTTCGCGACGGCTATCGCCGCGACCCGACTGCCACCGCAGCCCGCATAGAAAGCACCGTCCCCCGACCTGCAAACGGCCGCCGCAGGCCCGAAGGCACTAATCCACACTCGGGCAGCGTCGTCCCCGCCGATCTTCGCCCCGTCAAAACCCCAAGGAACTTACCCTGGCCGCGGTCCCAGAAGGGTTGAGATCGCATGCAGCAGCGCCGCCCGGCGAAAAGGTTTGGGGACATGGGCATCAAACCCGGCGACAATATATTCCGCGACCTGATGGGACATTGCGTTGGCGGTCACCGCGATGGCGGGCACCGAGGGGCCATTGCCTTCCGCAGTGCGGATCGCGGTCAGGGCGCCGACGCCGTCCAGAACCGGCATGGAAATGTCGAAGATAAGGATATCTGCGGGCTGATTTTGGGTGCGCATCCGCTGCCATTCCTCGACCGCCTCGGCGCCGTTCGTGACCATGATGATCTCGGCATGGGTGTCGGTCAGCATTTCCTGCAACACGCGCCGGTTGGTGGCCGAATCGTCTGCAACCAAAAGCCGTGTCCCGGACAGGTTCAGCAAGGCGGTGGTTTGAACATCGGCTTCGGGCCGCAGCATCTGCACGGTCCCAGGCTCTAACGGCAAGACAACCCGGACGGACGTGCCTTGACCCAAGGCGCTTTCTATAAAGATTTCGCCGTCCATCAGATCAATCAACTGGCGCACAATGGCCATGCCCAGACCCGTCCCGCCAAACCGCCGCGTTGTCCCCCCCTCGGCCTGTTCAAAGCTTTGGAAAACCCGGTCCACCTGTTCCGGCGTCATCCCGATGCCGGTGTCGCGAACCTTGATGACCAGCGGCTTGCCCTCTCGGATAGAAATCGACAGGGACACCGAGCCGGTATCGGTGAATTTTATCGCGTTGCTGAGAAGGTTGTTCAGGATTTGCTGAATGCGGTATTGATCCCCCAGCCAGACCAGATCGGCGCCGCTGCTGGTCAGAACATCAAACTCGATCCCCTTTTCTTCGGCCCGCAGACGGTGAAGCGGTTCGATATGGCGGACGATTTCGTTGGGCACGAAGGGGGCGGATTCGATCTCCATCTTTCCGGCTTCGATCTTGGACATATCGAGGACTTCGTTGAGAACATTCAGCAAAACCTCACCTGATTTGCGAATCGTGGTGATCATGTCCTTTTGCCGCTCATCGGTGATCAGCCCGTCAAGAATTTCGGCCATGCCCAGCACGCCGTTCAGGGGGGTTCTGATCTCATGGCTCATATTGGCAAGGAAGGATGATTTGGATTTGCTGGCCTGACGGGCTTGGGTCAGCGCCAGTTCCAGCAGTTCGTTCGTCAGAATATCTTCGGTGATGTTGACGAAAGAGGTGATGACCAGCTTTTGCCCGTCCTCCCCATTGTAGGGGGCGGCGTTGACCGACAGGATCTGGCGTTTACCGCCGGGCCATTCGATCGCCATACGGTAGTCGCGGACCGGCTTTTGTTTGTCCATCGCCAGCCGGAACGGCATTTTGGCCGTCGGAATATCTTTGCCGTCCAGACCCGTGATCTTCCAGGCCGGGTCATCATATTTGCGACCCTTTATCTTGCTGATGCTGATGCCAAGAATACGTTCCGCCTCGGCGTTGGCATAGGTGATGATGCCTTCCTTGGTCAGCACCGCAATCGCCGAGGTTGAGGCATCCATCACCTGCGCAAGGAAGGACTGGCTGCTGCGCAACTCGTCCTCCAGCTGTTTGCGGGTGGTGATGTTCAGATGGATGCCGACCACTTTTTCGGGCCGACCATCGGGAAAGCGATCCGTGACCGCTGATCTGGACAGGATCCACTTCCACGACCCGTCTTTGTGCCGCATGCGCAGTTCGTGTTCCTGCACCGCTTCATGCCCATCCGACATCGCCTGAAAATCCTGCGCCTCGGTGGAATCCAGCCGGGCCATATCGTCGGGATGCACAAGGCTGCGGAACATCTCATCCGAGGGGGGGCCAAGCTCTTCGGTGGTATAGCCCAGCATTTCGGCATAGCGCCCGCCGATCCGCAGCCCGTCGGTTTCAACCTCCCATTCCCAAGTGCCAACATCCGCGCTTTCGATGATCTGACGAAGGGAGCTTTGGGCTTCCTCTAACGCGCGATTGGCCTGATCCAGCGCGGCAAGTTGTTGTTGGGCCTTCGTGATGTCGATCCGCACGGCCACCCGGCCACCATCTGAGGTTCGCAGGTCAAGCCGCCGGATGCTGCGTCCGTCCGCCCGATGCACCGTATCAATCGTCGGTTCCAGGTAGCGGACATATTGTTCGGCGATCCAAGTTTCCTCGCGGCCCCAGGCATCGGGAAAGGCGCGAAGTTTGATCCCCATGCGTAAAATTGTGTCCTGGCTGGCCCCCTCGACCAGCATATCTGCCAGTTCAGGATACATGGATTTGTAGCCGGTATTGACTGCAACCAATTGGTCATTCTGATCCCAGATCACCACGCCATCGGGCAGGGCTTCGATGGCGTTTTGCAGCCGGTTGCGGGTCAGTTGTTCGTTGGCAGCAAGGCGGGCAATCCGTTCGGCGGTTTCCTTTTGGGCGGTGATATCTGTCTCGACCGACACATATCCCTGAAGCTTTCCATCGGCGTGAAACAGCGGCAAAACGTTGAAATCGACCCAATAGCGGTGGCCATGCCGGTCGGCATTCAGCGTTTCACCGTGAAAGGTTTCGAACCTGTCCATGGCGGCCGTAAGCTTCGCTGAATCCTGCGGATTGCTGTCAGAGCAGCGCACCAAAGCAGCAAGACTTTGCCCGCGCACTTCAGCCAAGGCCCAGCCGGTCCGCGTTTCCCAAGCCCGGTTGACCCAGACGATGCAGTGATTGTGGTCAACGATAGCGACCAGATTGGTCATCGTTTCCACCACTTTGCCCAAGCGCGAGATTTCCTCGCGCTGTTTCATGTCCTCGGTGATGTCGCGGACTACTAAAATGGCCGTGGGCGACCCACCTGCCTGCGATGGCGGTTTGCGGGCGCCCGAAACCTCGAACCAGTGCCAGCCTGATGGGGTTTGCAACTGATAGCGTTCGGGGGGGCAACTCCCGTCGCGCAGGATCAGGCCAAGCGCCTTTCGCGTCAGCGCGGCGCTGTCGGGGGGCAGAATATCTTCCAGGGTTTTGCCCGGCAGCCGATCCTGTGCGCCCGCCATCAGATGGGACGGCCCGGCGATGAAATCGGTATATGTGCCCTCGGGCGTGATTTCGAACACCAGATCGGGCAGGGCGTTAAGGATCGCGGTCAGCCGTTCTGCCACCTCGCGGGCAGAGCGTTCGCCCTCTACCAACTCGGTCAGTTCTGAGCTGACCCCTTTGAAGCCGATGAATTTTCCTGTGGGATCGTAACAGGGCTTGCCGCTGCTGCGCAGCCAGACCCGGCTGCCATCCGGCATCTGCACCGGATGAAAGAAGTTGCGAAAGGGTCGTTGCGTGGACAGGCGGTTTTTCGTCGCTTTCCAGTCCGGTGCGACAAGATCGGCCCCGGCCCGGTGGCCGATTTCATCAAGGGTCTGACCCAGGAATATCCCACTCTCAAGTCCGAAAAGTGTAAGATCTTTCGAGACATAGGTGAACCGGCCCTTGGTATCCATCTCCCAAAGCCAGTCGTTGCCAAGATCGCCCAGATCGGTCAGGCGCAGCGCATTTCGGGTGCAATCGCGCTCCAGCCGGGCGCGGTCAAGGGCCAGATACAGCACGGATTTGATTGCATCGAGGCTGGCCCGAACCGCCTCCGGCAGGGGCGCGCCCGCACCACTGACCAAAAGCTGACCCCGGCTGTCTGTGCCCGACCCAAGATCGAAAACCGATATTCCTGCGGTCTGGCAATGATCCAGCACCGCCTCTGCGGTTTGCAAGCTGCGCAGCGCTTCTGTCGCGTCTGCCGCCTGACTTTCCGCCCAAACCCCCGAAAAAATCACCGCGCCACCCGGGTCATGCAAAAACCCCGCGACCCCGGTCGCCCGGCACTGCTGACCAAGCTCTGCCAAGCACAGATCCAACGCTTCGGGCCCCGGCCCAGCGCCTGCCAACACCAGAAGATTTTCGAGAACCGATGCCGCTTTAACCATGATTAGCCTTTTTGCGTTGCAGCAAATCATACGCCCCTTATGGATTCAACCATGTAATGAAACGGCGCAGGGAAAAATTATTCCCAGTTGTAAACAGCCGCCTAAGGCGGGCTGACCGCCTGCCGGAATGCATGCCGGTTTTGCCGCAGATGCATCGGTCCGGGAGGCGCCAGCGTTAACGAGTTCGGGTTCATGCCAAAAAGCCAAAGGTTCCCTCAAGATTTCACGCCCACGGCGCGCAGGCGCAGCCAACGGCCCCTTACCGTCGGTCCAACATCGACGCGATCGCCGTCAGAATTATCCCGTTTGTGTTAAGGTCGCTGTAATTTTCCATCGGCATCAATGTCCGGGCAAAGACGCCAACTGAAAAGCCAAAGTCCTCAATCCGCGCCTTGGACCGGATCAGCCGGATCAGGCGGTCGGAATAGGGATGCGGATGGGTGGCGGCCCACAGGTAGGCGGATTTCGTGCTGATGACCTCGGCGTCGCGTTGGAAGGCTTCGGTCTGGAACTCCTCGGACCGGTCAAGGCCCTTGATGGTCCAGGCTTCGGCCCCCAGCCGGTCCACCCGCAAACCCTGAAAGATGAACCAGGGCGGCCGGTTCAACGGCGATTCCGACACGCATTTCAACTGACCTGTCGTCTCGAACCAGGTCAGTTGCGCGTCAAACAGCACATCGGCCAGAAAGGCCGAATGCGCCGAAGCGCCAAGTTCGATATCTTCCAGCAACAGCGGCTCGGTTCCGTAAGACCCGATGGCGGCCGCCGCATAAAGCAGCCGGATCAGATCATCCGTGGCGCTGCCCGCCCCGGCCACCACATAGGGCGAGGCCATTGGCAAACCAATCTCGGTAAAAGCGCGGCCAATATAGGGGGTGCAATGAGAGTCGGTGCTGTCCTGCCAATTGGTGCCGTCATGGTTGAACGCCCGCCGGTTCTGGACCGCCGCGTCAAGCGTCCACAGCTTGACCGTCGCGGTGGCCATTTTGGCCGAAACCAGACCCGCCCCCACCGCCGCGCGCAAGGCGATCAGGAACCGGCCGGTGTCGCAGATGTCGAACCCGGGCGTCACGATGACCTTGGTGGTGTCGGTCATGAACATGGCGGGGGGCAGGTCCAGCCCGTCAAAACTTGTTACCGGGACATTTGCCAGCATCGCGGCCAGACGGTCCTTGGCTTGGGGCTGGGGGATGATGTTCAAAGCCACGGCGGCGATGATCCCCTGCATCTGGCTGGCAAGATCCCAGAAAGTTGCCTCGCGGTTGATCCTTGTGTCTGGCCCTATGCGCACCGTTCCCGCACATAGTCCGGTCAACGGACTGGTGAAGCGGTCGATGAATTGCCAGGCGAGGGTGGCATCGTCGCGCATGTCGTCACGCTCGACCTTGGTCATCCTTGCGGTGCGGATCGGGTCAGTGACCTTGCGCCGCCGCGTCGTCCACAACCGGGTCAGGACCGGGTCCGGCGCCAGAAGATCATGCGCAAGGCTGGCAACGGTGTGAAAATGGACACGCCCGGTTTGCTGCGCGGTCAGGATCTGCTGGTGAACCGATTCTTGTTGGCGGGGCGTTGCGATGTCGGCGGGGCGGATCAGAACCGACTGGCGATCCCGCGTCATGCCGCCCGAAAGTTCGACCTCGCGCCAGTCACTTAACGCCAACTGCATCCGGCCATCGGCGCGAAGGCCGTTCCACGACCAGTCGTCCGGGCCGCCCACCAGCACAACCGACACCGCCGGCAGGTCGGAACTGTCCTGCGGATCGGTCAAAAGCACGCAATCCGGCAGGGTTTCCGGATCAAGCGCGAAATTGGGTTCGGCCGGCGGCCAGATTGGGCAAAACGCCGTTGAGTCGGACAGCCACCCCGGCCGGGACGCGGCAACCACCGTGACGGGCAGGGCCTTTGCCGCCAAAGCCTCAACAAATACCCGGGAGGCGGTACGTTCCGCGGTCGATTCCCCGACCGCGACGACCAGCGCAATTTCCGTCAGGGGGCGCGGTCCGAATTGCAGCAGGTAATCCAAGGGACGGGTTGCATAGGCCGCGCCAGAGGCGACCTCCGTCTCGATCAGGGTCGCCAGCGCTGATACCTGAGACAGATGGGTCTGCGTCGGATCCTCTGACAGGTTTGCCAGCGACAAAACCACCATCCTGTCTGTCCCCCCCGCCAACCCGGCAGAAAGATCGGCCAGAAATTCGGGATGCGGGTCTGCAAGGGTCAAGGTGCTGCCGCCAGACAGACGCAGCTGACGACGGCCAACAAATTCGCCCGTCAAATCGCCCGTCTGCTGTGGGCGGATCACCACCTTGAACCCGGCAGAGCGATAGGCCGACAGGTCAATCCGGTCCGCAGGCCGTCGGTCGATGACGCTGGCGATCGGATGGGCCTGGCTGTCGGCAAAGGCCCGCGCCGCCGCCGCCCGCAACGACTCCGCCGCGCGCATCTGGAAATATCGCCGCTCATCCGCGGCATCGTCGATGGCCAGGGCGATTTCGAACAGGCCCACCTCGCGCGTCATTGTTGCGTTAATCACCGCAATCAGGTCAACGCTTTGCGCGGATTTCAACGCCGCAAAATCAACAACGCAGGTGACGGGGATATTCCGCCGAAAAAACTCTGTAAGAATGTCATTCAGGAACAAAGGGTTGATATCGTCCCGCAGATCGTCAATCATGACAACCAACGTCGAGAAACTGGAAGATTGCGATTCCGCCATAATTGGCACAGTTACAGCCGGAAGCAGAGCGCCGGAAAGTTCCATAAATCGACGCCGGGTCATGTTCAAAAAATCGTGATCAGCACTCATGACAAAAAACTTCTCAATTTGCATCCATATGATATGCTTCAGAAATTATCTTCACGCAGTTGAAAAATTTACAATTCTGAAGTGTGTTTTTCAGTAGCCAGTACCTTTTTGAGTGAGTTATGTTGCAGTCGCGTTCAGTGTACACGTTTCAAGACGCAGAGCCAGTCCATATTTTTGAGGATCTGACGGGACGTCGCCAAAAGATATTACCCGCAATTGGGTACATGACGCTTTTAATTCTGGTGATCTTTGTATCCGACCTGATTTGGCGCATTTCCAATTTGCCGACATTGGCTGAATTAAATCCTGCTCCGATCTTTCAGGAAGTGCCGAGTTTAACGCCATTCCCCAATGACCTTCCGCCCAGCCTGATCTATTTGCAGACCGATACCGCGGCGACCTGCGGTTCAAAGGCATCCCCGGCCCAAGACATGCGCAGAACTGTCGCCGCCTTTGTGCCTGCCGACAATCCGACCGCGGCTTCGGCGCTGGCGTCGCATTGCGGCGATCTGAACCTGATTCTGGCGCAGGCTTTTGTTTTTGGGGCGCCGGATGGAACGGTAGAGCCGCTTCAACAGGTGGCATTGACCCCAACGCGCGCTGCCGGACCGGCGGTTTATGCCGTTGTCGGTCCGCGCCCCGACACCTCTGTCGCCACGATCGAAACGGTCCTTGGGTCTGATCGCGCGCTGGCCCGGATGGGGGCGGATCTGGCCGGACAGTTGGACAAATCCAACGCGGCCGGGGTCTGTCTGGATCTGTCCGGGGTGCAGGGGCTGTCCTCTGCGATGGTCCTGAAAGCGATCACGGCGCTGCGGGCGGATGCGGTCCGCTCCGGTCAGGATCTGTGTCTGATTGGAACGGTGGATGCGCCGTTCTGGGACGATGCTGCCCTTGTGAACAGCATCGACCTTGCCGTTCTGCGCGCCTTTCAGGAACCAACCACCCCGACCGGTCTGCCCGCCTCTGACCAGTGGATCAAAACCGCACTTGACCATGTTCGCGGCCTGATCCCGGCAGAAAAACGGATCGTCGCCTTGGGCGGGTTTGGCTATGCTTGGCAAAGCGGGCGGGCGGATCCCGAACGGCTGACCTATGCCGAAACGATGTACCGCTTGTCGGTCAAGGCCGGAAGTCTTGGCTTTGCGCCCGATCTCGGT
>JANNBI010000399.1:0-9948 GCA_031385345.1 Paracoccaceae bacterium
CGCGTCAAGCGCAAGGGCGGCCTCGGCCACCGTGGCGGCAAGGGTGCCGGTATGGTCCAGCGCGGGCGACAGCAGAAACGATCCGGCGCGGGCCACACGGTCATAACTTGGCTTCAACCCGACGCAGCCGCAATAGGCGGCAGGCGCACGGATTGAACCACCGGAATCGGTCCCCAACGCCAGACGCACCAGCCCCCCACCCACCGCGACCGCCGACCCCGAGGATGAGCCGCCGGTGGTGTGGTCCAGATTCCACGGGTTGCGGGCCGGTGGCTCCGGCAGGTTCATATCGGGGCCCACCATGCCAAATTCGTAGGTGGCGACCTTGCCGATCAGAACAGCGCCCTGCGCCCGAAGCCGGGCAACCGCCGGAGAGTCGGTCGTGGCAATCCTGCCCGCAAAAACCGCCGAGCCGCTTGTGGCGGGCTGGCCGGCCACATCGGTCATGTCCTTGACCGCCACAGGCAGTCCGCAGAACGGTCCGGGGTCATTGCCCGCAACCAACATCGCATCGGCGGCATCGGCCTGCTGTAATGCGTCAGCAGCAACATGGGTAAATGCGTCCAGCGCAGCACGGGATTCGATGCGGTCCAACACCGCCTGCACCAGCGCACGAGAGGTTATTGCGCCCGAACGCAGCGCGGCGGCTGCCTCAAAAAGCGACAGATCTGGGGTCTTGGTCATTTCAAAGCGTCCATATAGGCCGCAACGCGCGCAACCTCTGATTTCATGTGGCGGGCACCTTTCAGGGCAACGGCAAAAGCCCGGTCGTCAAGGGCAATACCCTTTTCGGCCAGCAGTTTGCGAAAGGTTTCCGGGGTCAGGTCAGTCACTGCAAGTCTCCATGTTTGCGGGTCGAAGCGCGGATGATCAGGGCGGTATCCAGCACCACCCGATTGGAAATTCCCCGGCCTTCGGTGATCTGTGTCACCAACATCTGCACGGTTTCCGTCACCATCCGTTCGACATTCTGCCGAACGGTGGTCAGTCCATAGGCCGGCCAGGCGGCGGGTGGCACATCGTCAAAGCCCACGACCGACACATCCAGCGGCACCCGCAGACCCAGTTCAAACCGCAGCACATCCATCACCGCAAACGCCATATGATCATTGGCGACAAAGACCGCATCCGGGCGCTTTGAGGTGGCAAACAGCTCTCGGGCAGCGGCCTGCGCGGTGCGGTAATCAAAATTCCCCTCGGCCCGGGCGAAAAGCTGTTGCCCGGCCGCGGCCAGCCCGGCACGAAACCCCGCTTCGCGGTCGATCTGCGTAGAGGCTGCGGCAAAGCCCGCAACATAGGCGATGCGCTGATGCCCCAACGCGCACAGGTAATCGGCCAACGCCTTGCCCCCGGCATAGTTGTCCGAGGTGACCGAGGACAGGTTCTTGTCTTCATGCGCGCGGTTGAACAGCACCACAGGAATGCCCGTGGCCGCACAGCGCGCCGCCAATTCCGACGACATGGAAACCGACGCCATGACGATCCCATCCACCTGATAATCCATGATTTCCCGGATCACCTGATCGACATTGACCGAGGATACTGGGGCCAAAAAAATCAGGACGTGATAGCCGACCTTTTGCAATTCCGTCGACAGGCGTTCCACCATTTCGGGGTAAAAGTAATTCTCCAGATAGGCGACCACCAACCCGATGATCCGGCTTTTGCCGGACTTCAACGACCGGGCCAGCACATTGGGCCGATAGCCAAGCTGAGCCGCCGCCGCGCGGACCTTTTCCGCCGTTTTCAGACTGACGGATGATCCGGGCGTAAACACACGACTGACCGCTGACTGACTGACACCCGCCAAAGCGGCAACCTCCAGCGAGGTGACTTTCTCATTGGCCAAACGAACTCTCCCCCAAGGCAATCGCAGTCTGCGACAAAGCGGCGGGACGGGGCAAGCCTCTCATATGGTGGTAAGACGGGTGCCGCTGGCGTGGTCGAACAGATGCACGGCTGGTGCGGGCACGCGGATCTGGATCGGCGCACCGATTTCAATGCGAAAATCCTTCGGCGCGCGGACGGCGACCAGCGCCTTGCCGATCCGGACTGAAACCAGCGTCGCATCGCCCAGCAGTTCCATCGAATAGACCGGGGCGGTGATTTCGCCGGCATCCTGCGTCACGCTGGCATCTTCGGCACGAAAGCCAAGGGTGATCGGGCCGTCCGGAACGCGCAGACCACTGACTTGCATCCCCTCGGCACGGAAAATGCCGCTTTCGATTTGGCCCGCGACCAGGTTCATCGCCGGAGAGCCAATGAAACTGGCGACAAAGGTGTTGGCGGGGCGGTCGTAAATCTCGGTCGGGGTGCCAAGTTGCTGGACGATACCCTGGCTCATCACCACAACGCGGTCGGCCAAAGTCATTGCTTCAATCTGGTCATGGGTGACGTAGATCGTTGTGGTTTTCAGCGTGTGATGCAGGTTCTTGATCTGCGCGCGGGTCGATACCCGCAATTTGGCGTCCAGGTTGGACAGGGGTTCATCCATCAGGAAAGCGTTGGGCTCACGCACAATCGCCCGTGCCAAGGCCACCCTTTGACGCTGGCCCCCGGACAGGGCAGCGGGGCGCCGCTCTAGGAACGGTCCAAGCTCTACCATATCCGAGGCGCGCATGACCCGTTCATGATGCTGTTCCTTCGGGACTTTTCGCACCCGGAGCGGAAAGCGGATGTTCTCATAGACCGTCAGGTTGGGGTAAAGCCCATAGCTTTGAAACACCATCGAGATGTCGCGGTCCTTCGGTTCCAGCCCGTTGACCATCTTGTCACCGATCCAGATCTCGCCCTCGGTCAGGTCTTCCAGCCCGGCGATCATCCGCATCGTCGTGGTCTTGCCGCAGCCCGACGGCCCCAGCAGCACCAGAAATTCGGAATCCGCAATTTCAAGGTTGAAGTTATCGACGCCCACATAAGAGCCCCAGCGTTTGCAGACATTGACGAGGCGGATTTGCGCCATGATTTACCCTTTCACAGCGCCGGCGGTCAGGCCGGAGACGATTTGCCGTTGGAAGAAAAGAACGAGGACGAACAGAGGCACCGTGGCCGACACGACCGCGGCGACGGCATACATGATGTTGCCCTCACTCGCGATGGAGCCGAGGAAGGAGGCGATTTTGGGGATCATGGTCTGGTTTTCTTGCCGCAACAGCATCGATGTGACGGCAAAGTCGTTGTAACCCAGCAGGAAGCTGAACAAACCAGTGGTGATCACCCCCGGCCACATCACCGGGATGATGACCAACCGGAAAGCCTGAAAGCGTGTGCATCCGTCCACAAGGGCGCTTTCGTCCAGATCTTTGGGGATCGACAGAAAGAACGAATGCAACATCCACAAGGTGAACGGCTGGTTGATGGCGACCAGCACGATGATCGTGGTGGGCAGAAATCCCCAGATGTTCAGCTGAAAGAACGGCAGCAGGTAGCCCGAAACCAGCGTGATATGCGGCATGGCGCGGAACACCAGTGCCGCGATCAGGATCCAGAAGGCATAGCGTTGCCCGGACCGGGCCAACGCATAGCCCCCCAAAGTACCCACCAGCAACGAAATGCAGGTCACTGACAGGGTGACGATCAAGGTGTTGGCCACCGGGATCCAGAACTCATTCTTGATCCAGGCCCCCTCATAGCCTGCCATGGTAAAGGGACCGCCCGTCTGTTGCGTGGTGCGCAAGCCCTCAATGGCGAACCACCATGACTGGCGTGAGAAGAAGTCAGCCTCGACCTTGAAGCTGCCCCAGACCGTCCAAGCAAAAGGAAAAGCCGCGGCCAGCAGCCAGATCAGCAGAAAGGCGGTGGTCAGTGTCCTTAACCCAAGGGATTGCCGGGCCATGTCACACCACCTTCTTGTTAAAGTCGCGCCACGTCCGCACCAGCACCGGGGCCAGCAAGATCAGAACGCCGAGGATGGTGATGACCGATGTGGCCGCTGCCGATCCAAACAGCGGCGTGTCCGCGCTGACCAGATCATTGAACACCAGCCAAGACAGCGAGGTGGCATTCGCCTCGGCTGAAAAACCGACGATGGGTTCGAAAACCCGGAAGTTGTCCATCAACTGCACCAGGACGACAAAGGTCGCCAGCGGCATGAGATGCGGCATGATGACATGGCGCGTCACTTCCCACCGGCTGGCGCCGTCGATACGGGCGGATTCCATCGTGTCAGACGGCACTGTTTGCAGCCCGGCATAGAAGATCACAAAGGAAAACGGTCCATTGGTCCAGATGCCATAAACCAGAATGACGACCCATGTCAGCGTGGGCGAGGCCCGCAGGGACAGCCCCGGATCACCGGTGATCCATTGCAGCGTCGCCCCGAAAATCCCCGCCGGGTGGAACATCCATGCCAAGATCAAAGACCCGACCAAAGGCGTGATGATCATCGGCAGGATCGAAATGAATATCGCCGGACCCTTCAGCAGCTTGGGCAGCGTGTTCACCGCCAGCGCGATGGTAAAGCCAAGCGCCATCGCCACCGGTGTCACGATGAAGCAATAGGTCAGGGTAAAGGCCAACGCCTTGTAGAACGGAAGGTTCATGATCCGCGAGGCCAGGTCGCCAAGGCTGGTGTAGGTGGTGAAAATCACCCCCAACTCCTCAACCGCCAGATGGTTGCGGTTCAAGTAGTTGGAAAAACCCGCATATTGGCCCATCGGGGCCGCATCGCGTAGCGCCGCCATCGCTTCGGTGTCGATCTTGGTAGAGGTGTTGCAACCGAAGGGGTCGCACGTCTCGACGGTGGCGAGGATCGCCTCATGTTCGACGAACAGGGACTGCATTCCGACGGAGAAGATCGGCAAGGTGATGAAAAGCACCATCGCCAGGATCGACGGAAAGATGAAAATGAAAAATGTGCGATGCGGCATCGGAGCGATCCATATGGAAGGTGGGTCGTCAGGGGCGTCCGCCGGTCACGGCAGCCGCATCGTTCCGCAAAAATCATGCCCGGCCAAGGACGGCGCCCCGGCCGGGCAGAAATGTGTTATTGCAGGAAGCCGCCCTCTTTGGCAGCGGTATCATAGGCCGCCTTCACGTCCAGAAGCGCCTGATCAGCATCTTCCTTGCCAGCGATGAAATCGGCCAGTTCTGCCGACAAAGCCGAGTGCAGCAGACCCATATAGGGCTGCATCGGATAGGCTTTGGCCCCACCGGTTGCGTTGGCGATAACACCAACAGCCGCCGGTCCGGGGGTAAAGCCTGCCACCAGCCAAGTCGCGGCATCGGGATTGGCAGCCACGGTTTCCGGGCTGATGCCTTTGACCATAGCCTGGAACGACGCGGCTGCATCTTCATCCGAGATGTTTGTGGCAATGGTAAAGCCGTCCCACCACAGGGCCGCTGCCGGGATCGTGCCGCCACCGATGGTCGGTGCCGCAGCAAAGCCGGTGTTGGCGGCAATTTCGGGATTGGCTGCGGCCGGATCAATGGCCGCACCAGCCAGTGAACCCCACTGCTGCATGAAGGCAACGCTGCCAGCATCCCACAGCTTGTTCAACTCGGTCGCATCATAGGTCAGGTAGTCCGGGTTCATGTAGGTGGTCAGACCACGCATGGTTTCCAGAACTTTGCGGCCATTGTCATTGTCGATTGCCAATTCAGCCGAACCCGGCGCAAAAAACTCTGCCCCCGTTCCCAAATACATGTTCACAAACTCTGCCGCCAGATCCCAACCGGGCTTGTCCGACGCGGCCAGCGGGTATTCCAACAGGCCCATGTCCTTGATGATTTTCGCATCGGCCAGGATTTCTTCATAGGACGTCGGGACCGGCAGACCGGCCTTTTCCAGAATGTCCTTGCGGTAGAACATGTGTTGACCATTGCCCATAAAGGCAATTGCCATGACCTTGCCGTCGATCTTGATCAACTGGTTGGGTTGCAAAGACGCACCATACTGCGCCACCAGATCGTCCAGCGGACGGATCAACCCGTCGTTCAGCAGCGGCACGATCGAATTGTTGGCAACCACGGCCACGGTGTATTCCGCCGGATTGGCAGTCAGCGCCGGCCCTTGGATGTTCTTGTGTTCGGCGGTTGCGTTCGCGGTGACAGTCACCGTGTCGGTCGCACATTCGCCGGCGGCCGCATTAACGATATGCAAAGCCTCAAAGTCGTTGGACAGAATGCGGACCGAGCCCGCGCCCTGAATGCCGCAATCCGCAAAAGCCGCCCCGCCACCCGCGATCAGGGCCGCAAAGCTTACTGCGCCGACGGCGACAGTCTTGTTCAGTTTCATGTTCATTTTGCACCCCTGTGTTGGTGTTGCCGTCCCCGACTTCTGGTCGAGTTTCGGCCCGAGCGATAAGCGGCACGCGCCGTTCTGAAAGCTAAACACTCTTTGCATACGATTGCAAATAATTTTTGGGGGCCGGGAGTCGCTTTTCCCATTCGGTCAAAATTCGATTGAAAAATAGCCCGACCCACATCACTGCGGATCGGGCTTTGGGTAACGCCAAATATCAGACCGGTGCGGTCAAAGCCGCTGATTTGCGGTCGGCCATCTGCGCGAGTTTGACCTGCACCAGCATCGAGGCTTCGTCAAAGGTCCGCCATTCGTCAACGATCTTGCCATTCTTATAGTGGAAATGGCTGATCCCCATCACCTGAACCCGTTTGCCGGTCGGCGCGCCAAGATGATTAAGGATACCGTAGCCCAGATGGTGACCGTCCATGATCCAGCGCACCGCCACCTTTTCGCCGCCCTCCTCACAGGGCGTCGAGCAGATATGCTGCGGCGTGAAGGCAGCATCGGGCAGCGACCCGATCAGCCCCAGCGTCTGATGCATGATGGACGCAACCCCATACAGTTCCGCCATCAGGGGGCCGTGATACTGCACCGTCGGCGCGCAAACCTTCGCGATCGTGCCCAGCATCTTGCGGTTATAAACATCGTGCAGCCAACGCAGCGTGTGCCGTTCCAACTCGGTCGAGCCCAGCGACAGATCAGCCTCGGCCTCTGGCGGATATTGGCCAATCATGTGCCGATTTTCGCCGATATCCAGCGAAACAAGGCCTTTATCAAAACTCGTCTTGGCAATTCTTTCGGCATAGGCCTGCACATCGAGGCCCAGTTGCTGCAAGATCGCGGTAGTGTCCGCAACCACCCATTCGCGGTAAATCTTGTTTTCAAAGATCATGCAGTCGGCCACGGTGCGCGAAGTAAAGCTGCGTCCCGTCGGCGCGCCCAGGTGGCCGTTTTGCGTGTGCCGCCCAGTTCCGGTTACCAGATGCGAAGTGTAAAACCCCTCATCCTCATCGCCTTTCCAGATCACATGAGTCGCCATCCCCCGGCGTTCCGGAAAGGAAACCAGCCGTTGGATCGTATCGCGCACGACCTCTTCACGGGTGTAAATCGTGCCGGTGGTGCCATAAAGTATGCAGTTGTGGGTGTAGTGCGAATAGATCAGGCCTATGTCCCGCTCGTCCCAGATCTTGTGGGTGCAGCGCACGATATAGTCAACGATGTCGGTGTAAACCTCATCAAAACCGCGCATCGGTTGGGTACGCTTGGCGTTCATCGGGGCTAGATCCGGGTAATCGTGCCGCTCGACCTGCATCACCCGTGCGGCCCGTGCGGGCGTCAATTCGCCCGTTGGCTTCGCGCTGTCGTTCTTTTCCGCCATGGCTTTCTCCTGCCGCTTGTTCCGGTCCATGGGCTGCGACTCAGCCGTGCCCTTGACCCAAGTGTAACGTGACGCCGATAGAACTGACTGCGATAGAATACGTATGCAAGCATAATCTTGAAGCGGTGGGTTTTGGCCAGATCGAACGATTCGGGAAATGACCCCAGGATCGGCCCTGTCCTGTCGGGTGGCGTCGGCAGAAGTCAGCATCAGGTCAAGGTTGGTCGAATCCATTGGCAAGGGCTGGGATTGGCGGGACAGATTTGAAGGAGATGAGGATGAAGGTGGCTTTGATTCCGACGGGCGGGTCCGGCAGGGGGCGGATGCGGCGCGGCGGATGGCGGGGGATGGGTTTTGGGTTGGCGTTCAGTCGGCCAGTGGGAACGGGGTGGTACTGGGGGAGAGTGTGGGTGGGTTCGGGGTGACGAGGACCACACTGGATGAGGCGGCGTTGTGTGCTTTGGTGGAGGGGCGGGTGGGTGTTCTGGTGAACTCGGCCGGGCTTGGGCTGTCGGGGAAACGGGGGGAGGTTTCTGACGCCGACTGGGGCAGGAGGATCGAGATGTATCTGATGAATGTGGTCCGCGCGATGCGGGTGGTGGCTGCTTTGATGGTGGGGGGGCGATCGTCAACATCTTGTCCTTCGCGGCGGTGGCGCGGGTGGGGTGATGGCGGAATCAAAACTGTTCGCTGATGAATATGCCGGGCAGAACCTGTGGATGAACGATATTCTGCCCGGCTATATCGACAACTTGCCCGAAACGGAGGGGCGGCGGGGGGCGGCTCTGATGGGGCGGGATGGGCGGGGCGAGGAGGTTTCCGCGATGGTGTCCTATCTGGCGTCAGATCTGGTGGGATATGTGACGGGGCATAATTTCTGGATTGAGGGCGGGCTGACGCGGGGGTTTTAGGGAGGGCAGGGGCCGGAGATTTCAGGGCGTCCGGGAAGCGTCCAGATCTGGACAAAAGTTATTAATGTTGTTTATCAATTAGATGGTGAAATTTGTTTACCACATTTTAACTAGTTTTCGGGAGCGGCTGATCCCGAGATTTGGGCGGTGAAACGACGGGGCGGGGGCGGTTTCGCAGAGGACGCAGCGGCGGAAATTGGTCGTGGGTTGGCCGGTTTTTGGCCAGCTGCATGCCCCGCAAAGCCGCCACCCGAACACCGTTGGCCATTCGGCGCAGTATTCGGAATGGGATGCGGGTTGGCCCGTCCGGGCCGTCCTTTGCCACTTTGTCCGAGTCGTGGTCGGGGGGCATTGCCCCCCCGGTCCCTATCCCAACTGATAACTGGACGCCGTCACGCCGCCAAAGATGTTGGTGTCGTGATAGACCATCGTAGCCTTTTCCTGCTCTGCCGCCCCCAGAACGGCCCAGATCGGGGCGAAGTGATCTTCCTGCGCGTGGCAGATGCGGGCATAGGGGGCGATTTCCCAGTTCATCAGGGCGGCAGTGCGGCTGACCGGGGGTTCGGCCATGACCGTGGCAAGCCACGCATCGAACGCCTCGGACGGGACTTTGGCACCGGGGCCGAACAGTCGCAGGTTGTGGTAGGACAGGCCAGAGCCAAGGATCAGCACGCCTTCGTCGCGCAAGGGGGCCAAGGCGCGGCCAAGGGCCAGATGTTCGGCGGGGTTGTAGCCATGCCGCAACGAGACTTGAAACACCGGCATCGAGGCATCGGGATACATGATGAAGGCGGGCACGAAACAGCCGTGATCAAAGCCCTGCTTGGCATCCAGACGCACCGGCAGACCGGCGGCGGCGATCAGATCGGCGGCTTTGCGGGCCAGATCCGGCGCACCGGGGGCCTTGTACTGCACTTGAAACGTCTCGGGCGGAAAGCCGGAATAGTCATAGACCATCGGCGGATTGGCCGAGGTCATGACGGCAAAGGCGTCATCCTCCCAATGACCGGAGATCATCAGGATGGCCTTGGGGCGTTCGGGCAAGTCTTTGATCATCTGTACGAAAGATGCCTCAAGGTTTTTGAACTGGGCGCGCCAGTCGGGCATCCAGGGCCAAGGGCCGCCGCCGTGCGAGATGAAGAAGGTGGGCATGCGTGTCATGAGTGGTCCTTTCGCGGTTAGGGAATAGATGCGCCTTGGTCGGGGCGCGAACAAGGGTGCGAAGGGGGCCGGTTCTGGCGTCGGGTTCTGCGCTGGCGCACAGAGACGGGGCGCAATTTGCCGGTTTCGCGGGTGCTTGCGCATTGCATCAAAGCCTTGGATACTTGGGCCTTCGCGTCGTGACAGGGAGATCACACCATGAAGTTTGCTGCTGCGGCCCTTTCGGGCCTGATGATGACCACCGCCGCCATGGC
>JANNBI010000424.1:0-7854 GCA_031385345.1 Paracoccaceae bacterium
GCTTGCAGAACGGGGGTCATGGCACATCCTGAAGATGGCAGGCCAGACGGCGCATCGGGCCTTGGGCGCGCAGGGCGGGCATGGTGTCGCTGGCCGGCTGGCGGTCGGGGCAGCGCGGCGCAAAGGGGCAGGACGGCAGCATGGCACCGCCCGACCGGGGGGTGCCTGCGATGGTCGGAAGGCGCGGGGTGATCGGCGCCTCCATCCGCGGTGTGGTGGCCAGAAGCCCGCGCGCATAGGGATGGGCGGGGGTGGACAACATCGCCTCCGCTGGGCCGTCCTCCATGATGCGGCCACCGTACAGGACGGCCACGCGGTCGCACAGGCGCGCCACAACCCCCAGATCATGCGTGACAAACAGGATCGCGGTGCCGGTATCGCGGGCAATTTCGGACATCAGATCCAGCACCTGCGCCTGAATGGTCACATCCAGCGCCGTCGTCGGCTCATCCGCCAGCAACAGCCGGGGCTTCACCAGCAGGGCCATGGCGATCATCACGCGCTGGCGCATGCCGCCGGAAAATTCATGCGGATAGCGGCGCGCGGCGCGGGCCGCGTCCGGGATGCGCACGCGGTCCAGCATGCGGGTCGCCTCGGCCAGTGCGGCGCTGCGGGTCAGGTTCTGGTGGTGAACCAACCCCTCGGCCAGTTGATCCCCGATGCGTTTGTACGGGTTGAGCGAGGTCATTGGATCCTGAAAGATCATCGACAGGCTGGCCCCGCGCACCCGGTCCAGCGCGCGCGGCGACAGCGACAACAGATCCTGTCCCGCCAGCATCGCCTGCCCCGTCGCATGGCCGTTGGCAGCCAAAAGGCCCATCAGAGCAAACAGCAGCTGGCTTTTGCCGGACCCGCTTTCGCCGACGATGCCCAGAACCTCTCCTTCGGCCAGATCAAGGCTGACGCGGTCAACAACGGTGGTCTGCCCCCCGGCATGAGAGAAATGAACCGAAACATCGCGCAGGGATAAAAGGTCAGCGTTCATTGGGGTCAAAGGCGTCCCTTAGGCCATCTGCGATGAAGTTGAGGCAGAACAGCACGATGGCCAGCAGACAGCCGGGCAGCAACAACAGGCGAAGGTCGGTGTCCATCTGCGCGGTGCCCGCCTGAATAAGATTGCCCCAACTGGCTTGGGGCTCCTTGATGCCAATGCCCAGAAAGGACAGGAAGCTTTCGGACAAGATCACCTCTGGCACCAGAAGGCTGCCATAGACGATGACCAGACTGACGGTGTTGGGCACGATATGCTGGGTGACGATCTGCCACGAGGTCATGCCCCCGGCGCGGGCCGCCTCTATGAACTCTCGCCGTGCCAGCGATTGGGCCTGGGCGCGGACGATGACGGCAGGGGTCAGCCAAAGGGTGAACACGATGGCGACAAACAGCGCCATGGTGCCGCCGCCGAAGAGCAGCGACAGCAAGATCACCAGAATCACATAGGGAAATCCGTACAGGACCTCGACCAGACGCATCATCACCGCATCGGTACGCCCGCCGACAAAGCCCGAGGCCGCCCCATACAGCACCCCGATGACCCCAGCTGTCAGCGCGCCGGCAAAGCCGATCAGAAGCGAGATTTGCCCCCCCTCCAACACCCGGACCAGAAGATCGCGGCCGTAATCATCCGTGCCGAAGGGATGGGCCGACAACAGGTTGATCGGAGCGGCGATATTGTCAAAATCGGCATCCTGCCCGGTGAAGGGAAAGGCGAAGGGCCCAAGAAAGCACAGCGTCACAACCAGCAGCAGGATCCCGACCGACACCACCGCCATGCGGTTGGCGCGAAAGCGCGACAGTTGCAGCGACAAAGTCGATTGCGGGGGGGCCAGATCAACCGTCAAGGCGCACCCTTGGGTCCAGATAGCCGCGCACCAGATCAGTCAGGATGTTGAAAACGATCAGAAATCCACCATAGACCAGCGTTATGCCCATGACCAAGGGGTAGTCCCGGTTCAGCGCCGCATCGACAAAAAACCGCCCGATCCCCGGCAGGGCAAAGACGGTTTCAATCAGGATCGACCCGGTGATCAACGCGGCACAGGCCGGGCCAAGATAGGCGATCACCGACAGAAGCGCCCCGGTCATGGCATGACCCCACAAGACCCGGGCCGGGCCGATGCCCTTGGCGCGGGCGGTTCGGACGTGGTTGTCGCGCAGCGCTTCGATCAACGAGGACCGGGTCAGACGCGAGATATAGGCGATGTTGGGCAGGGCCAGCACCAGAACCGGCAGGATAAGCGACCGCCAGCCGTCGTTCCAGCCGCCCACCGGCAGCCAGCCCAGATGGACCGAAAAATAGGCCTGCATCAAAGGCCCGATGATGAAGATCGGCACCGCAATGCCGATCACCCCCAGCGTGCCCGCCGCATAATCGGTCCAGCCATTGCGCCGCAGCGCCCCGGCCAGACCCAGCGCAATGCCAACCAGCGCCGCCACAAGGATCGCCCAAAACCCGATGGTCAAAGAGGTGGGCAGACCAGCGGCGATCAGATCATTCACGCTGTAATCCCGGAACCGCGTCGATGGCCCCAGATCACCGCGCAAGACGCCCCAGATATACCGCGCGAATTGCTGCACCACGGGTTCGTCCAGATGAAACGCAGCCTCGATATTGGCCTGCACTTCGGGGCTGATCTTTCGGTTGCGCGAAAATGGCCCCCCCGGCGCCAGACGCATGATGAAAAAGGTCAGCGTGGCAAGGGCTGCCAGCGTCAAAACCCCGTTCCACAGGCGTCGGGCGACAAAGGGGACCACCGGGCGCCCCTAGTCCAACGTCATGAACTGCGAATTATGATAGCCCGCCACCGAAGTACCAAAGCCCGTGACATTGGGTTTGACCAGATGGCGGTACGGCTCGATCGCGATGGGGGCAAAGATGTAATCATCGAGCAGGATCTTTTCCGCCGCCGCCAGCGCCACATAGCGCCCGGCCTTGTCGGGGATGGCCGCCGCAAGATCCATGGCCGCATCATATTCTGGTTTCACCCAGTCATACCCCGGTTCGGCCGAGGGCCGCATATAGGACAGAAAGGTTTCAGGCCCAGCGAAATCGCCCACAAGATTGTCGGCAAAGACGCCCCAGTCATCGGTATAGAACAGGTCCAGCCAGGCTTTGCGTTCCTGCGCATTCACCACGGTTTCCACGCCCAAAACCTTTTTCCACATCAGCGCGATGCCATTGGCGCGGCGGGTGTTGACCTCTGCCACGGTCGAGGCGACCGAGAGTTTCAGCGGGTTGTCGGGGCCAAAGCCGGCCTTGGCGTAAAGCTCTTGTGCCAAAACCTCACGCTCGGCTTGGGTCATGCTGGCTTCAGCGATCTGCGGACCGACATAGGCGGCATCAAACCCGCCGCCGTAGGAAAAGGTCGGCACCGCGCCGCCCTTGACGATCTTGCCTTCCAGCACCTCGCGGTCGATGGCCAAAGACAGGGCGCGGCGCAGGTCGACATTGTCAAACGGCGGCAGCGACAGATTGAAGGAATAGTAGATCAGATAGGTCGAGGGGAAGGTTCTGACCTCGCCCGGAAGATCAGCGGTCAGGGTTTCGATCTGGGACAGCGGGATGTCATAGGTGATGTCAATCTCGCCGGCCTGATAGCGTTTGAGTTCCGTGTTCACATCTTCGGTGACATGGTATTTCACGAAGGGTATTTTGACATTGGCCGCATCCCAATAGGCCGGATTGCGCGCCAGCAGGACATGGGATTGCGGGACCACCTCGGTGATCACATAGGCCCCGTTCGACACCACAAGGGCCGGATCGATGAAGGCGGCGGTGCCATGGGCGGCAAAGCTGGGGCCGTGCAGGGGTGCCAGTTGAAACGATCCCATCAGATCTAGGATATGGGGGGCTGGCGTGACCATTTCCACAACGACGGTGCGCGCATCGGGGGCGGTCACGCCAAGGGTCGCGGTATCGGTCGTCTCGGCATTAGCCAGTCCGGAGGCGCCTTTGATCTGGATCGTCGAATAGAAATAGTACCCCTTTTCCGAGGCGGTTTCGGGGTTCAGCGTGCGCAGGATGCCGTTGACAAAGTCCTGCGCCACCAAGGGATCGCCGTTCGACCATGTCAGCCCATCGCGCAGATGGAAAGTATAGGTCTTGCCGTCGGCAGAGGCCTCCCATGTTTCGGCGGCACCGGGGATGATCATGCCTTGGGAATCGAAAGTGACCAGTCCCTCATAGGCGTCGGCCAGAATCCAGCCCGCCGCCGCGTCAAAATTGACCTGTGGATCCAAAGATGACCATTCCGATCCGACACCCCGGTCAAGCGTGTCATCGGCCAGGGCGGGGGTTGTCAGCAGCAGCATAGCCACCAGTCCAAGCCCGCGAAGTAGGGTCGTCATTCCGGTTTTCATCTGTGTTCTCCCTGTCTTTTCAAAATGTCGGGGTCTTTTCAGGTCTCGGGTCATCAGTCTGACAGTAAATTTCCAGTGCGCAGCGGGTCGGGGCCGGCGATATGGCCCAGATCCTGACCGCGCTGGCAGGACCGCCAAAGATCCTGTCGAAACAGCATCCCCGCGATGGGGGCCACGATGGGCAGGCGCTGGCCCGAGGCGGGGTCAGTCACATGGCCCAGAACCTGCTGCGCGGTCACATGGTCGCCGGGACTGGTCGCCCATGTCACGATACCGCCCTGCGCTGCGACCATCGACTGCGTACCCGCCATCGGATATTGCGGCGGGTTGGGATGGGCGGGGGCATGGGGCAGATTCAGCAGCCCCGCAGCGGCAAGGAAGATCATCAGATTGGCGGCATCGGCGGCGGCCAGATCATCGCCCACATCGAACTGCCCGCGATATTCCAGCGTGGCCGCAAAGGTGGCGGGCGGGATCGGGATGTCCGGGCCGAAACGTTCGGAAAGGAGGTGGAACGGGGCGGAATGCGCCTCGTCAAAGGCGTGGCCGCCGGACACCCGGGCCAGAAGCACCAGCTTCGCCCCGACTGATTGCGCCAGAAGGCGGGTGGGTTCGGGCAAAGCGGGCGAGGTGTACAGATGCAGGATCGAATGATGGTCGCAGTGCAGGTCCAGAACCTGATCCGCATCATGCGACCACAGCAAAAGCGCTCGGCGCAGGGCGGCGTTTTCATCGGGACATGGCAGATCGCGCAGGGCGGCCCCGAATGCCGCGCGGATCATGGCAATGTTTTGCATCTCATCCGGGCCAAGCTGACCTTGCAGCCCATCTCCGCACAGCGCCGCCAGATCCGGGAAGTCACGGTTGAAGTTCCGCATCGTGGCCAGATCCTGACGGCCTTGCGGTTTGCCCTGCACCCATTGTCCAAAGCCCAAGGGATTGGCGAGGGGGACAAGGATCACCTCACCGCGAATTTGGCCCGCCGCCTCGGCAGTCGCCAGCAGGCCGCGAAGGTGATGCAGGATCAGCGGACCGGGCATTTCGTCGGCGTGCAGGCCGGCCTGCAGATAGGCCTTTGGCCGTGCGCCCGCAGTTCCGAACCGATAGGCCGTCAGCCGGTGCAACCGGCCCGGACTGTCGCTGGGCAGGTCTTGCGTGTCGAGGATCATCTGGGCACCCTACACAAGGTCACGCGCAATCCTTTCATCCCAGCTTCGTTCAAAAATGATCTGCCCGTTTTCGCGCAGCGTCAGGTCGGTTTGCAGGCGGAAATGGGTGGCGTCGCAGGACAGACGCCCTTTGGAATGATGCCCGATGGTGGCATCGGGACGCGCCAGTGTCACGGTATATTCGGTGCTGGTGACGGCAGACAGGGGATCGCCTTCGGTCACTTCATGCCGGACCATTCCGGCCGAGGTAACGATGGTGCCGATATCGGGAAAATCGACCGCATAGGTCCAGCGCGGGAAATCCACGCAATAGTGGCCCGTCAGCAAATCATGCGTCACCCGGCGCGGCGGACCTTCTGTGGTGGCAAAGCTGTGAGGGCTGTTGGCGGCTTGTTCGGGCGGATCGAACGGGCGCAGGGCGACATCGCTGGGATTGGGCGGGCGGATCGGCAGATGCAGCGCCGTCTGCCCCTGATGCAGGGTCAGCGTGGCAAGTTCGGGCGAGGGATGGGAGATGGGGTAATAAGTGGTGGACAAGGACAGACCAATCCGATGACCGGGCGCGAAAGCATGGGCGATGTCGTCCAGTTCGACCGTGGTTTCATAGATCTCACCGGGGACCAACGGCGTCGGGTCGGCATGGCTTTCGCGGTGGGTCAGGTTCAACATGCCCAGCGTCACCCGTGTCGATGCACCGTCCGGCCAGATGTCGTTCAGCCGCACCGAGACCAGCGCCAGCGGCTTGTCGACCGAAAAGCGCAAGGTCAGCCGCGCCGCGCCCAGAATTTCGGTACGTTGATCCAGCGGAGCGGACCGGTAAACCAGCGAGCCGCCGTCGTCCAGCCGCTGATCCGTCGGCCAGTCGGCATCATCGCCATAGCGTCCGACCTCTCCGGCGGTCAGACCCACCCACAGCGGAGAGCAGACAGATACTGGCGCTGCAAAGCCGGGGGTTTCAGACAGCGCGCCGCCTTGGTTCAGGTAAAAGATGCGGTCGGTGATACGGGGGCTGGGCCAGACCTCCTCTTCCACCCAGGCGCCGGGGCGTTCGGTGTAGCAGGTGGCGGGGCGCACCGAATCTTGCATCCAGACCCGCAGCTTTGGTTCCTGCATGATGCCGGTGTCCGCGCCCTTCATCCAGTGGTCGCACCAGCGCAGCACCTCTTGCAACCAGCCGATGGCGGGCTGCACGGTCACATCCTGCGGAAAACTATGCGCCCAAGGACCGATCAACCCACGGGATGGCCCCGGCAAGCCGGCCAATAGGCGCGGCACCGCTTCGGCGTAGTTGTCGGCCCAGCCGGACACTGCATAGACCGGCACGGTGATGGCGGCGAAATCCTGACAGACCGAGCCGTGTTGCCAATAGGCATCGCGCCGCTGATGGGCAAACCAGATATGCGCCCAAGGGGTATTGGCCTGCGCCCGCGCCATCCAGGCCGCGCGCCAGTCCGGCCCGAATTCTGCCGGATCGGGCGGCAGATCGTTCTGGGCCAGCATGGTGGCGGACCAGTCAAAATTGTCCTTTGAAAGGCATCCGCCGACATAATGCACATCCGTCGCATACCGGTCGTCGGTAAACCCCACCGGGATCACGGTTTTCAGCGCGGGCGGACGGCGCGCGGCGATTTGCAGGGCGTTAAAGCCGCTCCACGAGATGCCGATCATCGCGACCTGCCCGTCGCACCAGTCCTGCGCCGCGATCCAGGCAATCAGATCGACGCCGTCGCGCAGTTCCGGTTCGGAATATTCGTCATGTAACAGACCCTCGGAATTGCCCATGCCCCGGATATCGATCCGCAGGCAGGCATAGCCATTCCCGGCAAGATAGCCGTGCATCGCCTGATCTCGGTGGCGCGTGCCGTCGCGATATCGGTAGGGCAGATATTCCACAATGGCCGGAACCGCGCCCGCGCCAAGGGGCTGCCACAGCTTGGCCGCCAGCCGCGTGCCATCGGGCAAAGCGATGCGCAGGGTCTCGGTCACTTCGACCTGGAAGGGGAAATCCGTGCGGATATGGGAGGGACTGTGGGGCATCGACTCTCCTTGTTGTACAATCATATAACAAGGCCGGATTGTTCTGCAACTGTCTTGTGCCGCCCTCCCTGCCCGGACTTTGCACCGACTGCAAAGGCCATGGGATGGATCATCGGATGGCACGTCGATCACGGATGCGTGATCCCTTGCCGGTTCTGAAACTTCCCGCCTTGCCGCCCCGTTTGGCCTGTAACAGCACGGATGGTCCGGGCTGATCACAGGAGATGGTTCATGAAATCCGCCGCTTTGCTTTTGTCCCTTGCCTTTCTGGCAGCCCCTGCTTTTGCCG
>JANNBI010000444.1:0-3022 GCA_031385345.1 Paracoccaceae bacterium
GGTTCGATTCCAGGATCGCCCACCATTTTGTTAAATTATCATGAAAAATCAATGCCTTATATGTCCCGCATGTCGGTGACGGCGGGTCATATATATCAATGACTTACAAGGCGACTGTCCCGCAGAATCGGACTGCGATGCGTCAAACAATTAAAAACCGTGGACGTTCCAACACACAATACGGTGGTGTTTTGGGCACTACTCGTTTCCGCACTTGGCAAGCTCACTTATGAACCGGTGCCTATCATCCTGATGTAGTTGCTGACAGTTCAGAAAAGTCACCAATAGAGTTTTTGCATCAGTCGGATCATGGCAGCCAGCATCAAGCCGCGCGATGAGCCGACGTTGACTGGCAATGATCCTGTTGCCCTGAGCAATGTGCCGATCTGCCATCGCCAGGGCATTCACATAAAACGCTCTTTTCATAGCGATCTCCTCATTCTTTGAACCTGAATATAGGAACTTGGCCTTCCGGGCGAGATCCCTGATCGCCGGTCAGATTTAGGACTTTCACCCCACCCTTTCTCGGCGGAGCGACAGCCCTAGCTTTAAGGTGCAATCGTTTTCGGTCGGGATCGTCGCCGCGGGCGTAGCAGCCGCCGAAAACCTGCCCGTCGTTCCAGCACCTTTCGAGAAAACTGCCGCAACGTGTGGACAAAGTATTACGGTCCGTCCAGGCACAGCCCCAGTCATTGTTCTGTCCCAGTGCCTTCACGGGATCGCCTTACCCCCTCGGCGGCCGCGCGCCCCTGCCCCACCCGAACCACAGCGCCACTGCCGCGACCAGCGAGGCCACCGGCCCGGCCGCCAGCCCTGCGACAGCATAAACGTTGAAGGGGCTGATATCGACCATACCGGTCGCCCGGTCAAAGGTCGCCCATCCCAGCAGTGTCAGAATCGTGGCCAGACCGGTCAAGGCGGCCACGACATACCCGGTCAGCCGGGTCTTCGTCAGTCCATTCATTGCAATCTCCTTCGGCTTCATTGGTGGAAACAGACAGTTGCGCGCCGTCGGCCGACAGGCGCTGCCCGGCCGGATCAACACCCAGCGGCCAGCGCGCGCCGAGCAATCGATCTTTCAAGATCCGGGTGATGGTCACAGCGTCGGACTGATTGCCGCCCAAAACATGGTAGGTGTCAGCGTCTTCGCCGACATAAAACGCACAATGCCCGGACCAGCCGTCTTTGCGACCCCGCCAGAACACCAACACTGCCCCCAGCTGCGGGGCCACACCGCGCCCAAACTTCAACCATTGGCGGGCGCCCAGCGGGTTGGCAGGCAGGGGCTCATCCGGCAGGGTGGCGCTGATCACATGTGCCATGAACAGACCGCACCAGGGCACGTCATCGCCGGCATAATCCAGATCCAGATCCTGCGCCCAGCCCATGATCTGGCGGCTGTTGCCGGGGCCCGATACCTCTTTCAGACCCATCAGTCGTCTTGCTTCCGTCATCCACGGCAGCAGCACGTCCCCCCGGTCTGACATATTGGTCGCAAGACTCTTGACCGGCCCCGCCAAGGCGATCAGCGTCTGCACCCCGGCGATACCATCTGCGGACAATCCATGTCGGATCTGAAACGCCCGAACCGCCGCCCGGGTGCGCGCGCCGGCAATGCCATCGATCGGGCCAGGATCAAAGCCCGCTGTCTTCAGCGCCTTCTGCAATTCGCTAACGGTCATCATACCCCCTTCGGCGGATCGCCGAGATGTGAAAGTGCATAAACGGCGCTGGCGATGATGCTCAGCGCACCCAAAACCTTGGCCAGCCAGATCAATCTGTTGCCAAAGGCATTTCCGGTTTCCACGGACAGGGTCACCTTTGCCACCCGGTCCAGAAGGCTGTCCTCGTAGCCCGGCTGCGGTTTCATCAGCCCGCTGTGAATGTCCTCGATCATCTGGGTCGCTTGGCCGACCTTCAGGCTCAGATCCTTGATGGTGCCCTCGTGCTGGGTCACCAGCGCATCAAGATCAGCGACGCGCTTTGACAGCTCGAGGGGGCTTGGCGGCATGTGTGTCTCCGAAGTCATGATTTTTGATCGGGCGGCAGGGTTCGGGCGTAGGGGTCAGAACGCGGCCGACTTGACCCGCCAGCGCACCACTTTCACCACCTGCGGCAAATTGGCGGGTGGCGAGGCAAGGGTTTGCAGATCCCATGTTCCGATGGCCAATACCCCCGCAACAAAGGTGCATTTGATATGGGTGGCATCGGTGACCACTGCCGTGCCAGCGACCTTCTGCGCTGTCTCGATGTTGATGGCATCCACCCTGACCGTGGCGCCCACCATGGTGGTCACGCCGGTGGCGGGATCGATCGTGACTTCGACAACATAACTGATCGCCTCTGACGTGTAGCTGGTTTGCTCTGTCGTGGTCATGACGCGGCCCTCCAGCGGCCCTGAATGATGATTTGCTCATAGGTTCCGGTCAGAACCGGTTGGTGGAATTTTCCCGGATACAGGGGCCTGACATAGCCCCCGGCAACCGCGACGGATCGGTACTGCCCAGACACCAGCGGCAGCCCGTAGCGACCCTGAACCACGACCGTCGGTGTCGAAATGACGGAGCCCGCCGAAGCGCTGACACCATCCGCCGCCTCGCCCACGGCAAGGCTGGCGCGGATGGACAGGGCAGCAGCACCCTGACTAATATCACCCGCCTCCGCGATCGATGCCACCGCTTGGATCCGCAACGATCCGATGGCGGCCACGGCATCCCCGGTCTCAGAGACTGCGGTCGCAGCTGCAAGCCGCAGCGCGCCGAGGGCAGCGACGTTATCGGGGCCCTCAACCAGTGCGACTGTCGCGGCGATCCCGGCACCGCCCAGCACCGCGGACGCTGACAGGCCATCCGCCCCCTCGATCAAGGAAACTGCGGCCTGAACCGTCAGCTGCGACGTGGCCGCTGCTGTCTCCGGGGCTTCGGTCAGCGCCGCCCCAGCCTGAACCGCCAGCTGTGCTGAGGCAGCCGTGACGTCCGGGATTTCGGTCAAGGCGGCAAGTGCCAGGATCGACAGACTTGCA
>JANNBI010000457.1:0-2557 GCA_031385345.1 Paracoccaceae bacterium
ATTGCCACCGGACCCGATGGCGGCCACGTCATGTTCAGGCTCCAGCACGTCACCGGCGCCGGTCAGAACGAACAGGTGATTGCCGTCGGTGACAATCAACATCGCCTCCAGATTGCGCAGGTACTTGTCCATGCGCCAGTCTTTGGCCAGATCAACGCAGGCGCGGGCCAGTTGGCCGGGCGAGGCTTCCAGCTTTTTCTCCAGCCGTTCCAGCAGGGTAAAGGCATCGGCGGTCGATCCGGCAAAGCCGCAGACCACATCGCGCCCCGCACCATTCTGGCCACCGGGCGACAAACGGCGCACCTTGCGCGCGCTGCCCTTGATCACGGTGTTGCCGATCGACACCTGCCCATCACCGGCCACCACCACTTGCCCGCCCCGGCGCACCGCCAGAATCGTGGTGCCATGCCAGCCGGGGAATTTGTCGTCGGCCATTTTCGCCTCCACTTTGGATAGCGCCACTATGGGCGGGTGCCGTGCAAAACAAAAGGGCGGCCACAACGGGCCGCCCGGATGCGCGATGGCAAAGGGTCAGATCGCGGACTGGATCCAGTTGGCCAGCGCCGCCTTGGGGGCCGCGCCAACCTTGTTCGACACGACCTGACCATCCTTGAACAGGAACAAAGACGGGATGCCGCGTACGCCCAGAACTGCCGGGCTGTCGGGATTTTCGTCAACATTCACTTTGACGATCTTGACCTTGCCGGCATATTCGGCGGCCAGTTCTTCCAAAGCAGGGCCGATCTGTTTGCACGGGCCGCACCATTCCGCCCAGAAATCCACCACGACGGGGATCGTCGACTGGCGAACTTCGACATCAAAAGTGGCGTCGGTGACTGCGACGGTATTCGCGCCCATGGCGGCTCTCCAAATAGATAAGTTGGGGGCTGAACCTAGGCATGCCTTGATGAGTCGTCAAGGGATGGTAGACCGGGCCAAGGCCGCCCTCACGATATCGGGATCAAGGGACATCAATTGCGCGGTTTTTGTCCATAAAATCGCCGGATGCAGGGCATGGCAGGGATAGATCTGCGCCAGAAGATGGGCATAGGCCCCCATCTGCCGCAACAGACCTTCGGGCACTTGCGCGGGATCCTTGGGGACCAGCCGGTTGGATTTGAAGTCGATCAGGGTGATCAGGGTCGGCGTCACGATCAGCCGGTCAATGCTGCCGAACAGACGCCGACCGGCAAAATCACCGGTAATCGCCACCTCGGCCAGCGCGCCCGCGGCAAAGATCGGGGCAAGGTCCGGCGCGCGCAGCACCTGCGACACCTCCTCCAGCGCCTGCGCGCAGATCACCGCGTCAGGGATCAGCGCGGCGGCCAGCAGCGGCCAGTCGGCGGGCGCAGCTTTGGGCAGATGTTCCAGCAACAGGTGGATCGCGGTGCCGCGCGCCCGCGAAACCTCGCCTTCGTCGCTGTCATCACCGGGCAAAACCTTGGCCCCGCCCAGCACAGAGGGCGAGATTGTTGGCAAGGGGTGATCGGGGGCCTTGTGGGGCGTCGTGACCCAAGCAGGCAGGGGCAGGTCAACTGGTATCGGGGCACGGTCGGCGGGCCCCACGGCATCGGGAAAGCTGCCAAAGCGGTAGATCCGGCCCTGCGGCCCCTGTTCAACCGGATTCAGCCGCGACAGGCCCAGTTCGACCAACCGATACCAGCACAGATCGGTCAACGCCTTGGGCTTCCTGTCAGCCTCCAGCTTCGTCTCGCCCGCTGCGGCCACGATCAGCATCGACCGCGCGCGGGTCAGCGCCACGTACAAAAGCCGCAGATTTTCGTCGCGCGACTGTTCTTTTCGGGCCAGTGCGCGCGCTTCCATCGCCGGGGGGCGCTGGCCTGCGGGCATCGACCACATCGGCGGGCCATCTTCGGCGGTCATCACCGTGTCGCGATTTCTTGGCCTGCGGTCGGCGCAATCGGGCAGGATCACAATCTCGGACTCCAGACCCTTGGCGCCGTGAACCGTCATGATGCGGATGCGGTCCCCGGCAGAATCGGTCTGGCGTTTGATTTCCAGCTCGTCATCTTGCAGCCAGATCAGAAAGCCGGTCAGACTGGGCACATCGGCGGACTCATAATCGATCGCCTGTTGCAGAAAGGCGTCGATGCCTTCTTCGGCCTCGTCGCCCAGCCGGGTCAGCAGGCGTTTGCGACCGTCATGGGTGATCAGGATCCGTTCCAGCAGGTCATAGGGACGCAGGAAATCGGCGGTATTGCGCAGGTCGGTCAGCATGGCAAAGGCCTGCGGAAAGCGTTTTTGCTTGGCGCGCAATGCCTGCCACAGATAGTTCGGGCGGCCATGGGCAAGGGAATACAGATTCGCCTCTGACAGGCCAAAAAGCGGAGAGCGCAACGCCTCGGCCAAGGCCAGGTCGTCTTCGGGCGTGGCCAGAAAGGCCAGAAGCGAAGACAGATCCTTGACCGCCATCTCTGCCGCCAGCTTCAGGCGGTCTGCCCCGGCGATGGGCAGCGCAAGCGCTTTGCAGGCGCGGATCAGTTCGGTGAAAATGGCGCTGCGGCCCTGCACAAGGATCAGGAAATCGCCCGCATGA
>JANNBI010000461.1:0-21598 GCA_031385345.1 Paracoccaceae bacterium
AGCCAGTCGGGCGAGGCGCCGTTGCGCAGCCCGCGAATGGTGCGTCCGGTGAAATGCGGACAGCCCTTTGCCTTCACCTCGGGGGCGATTTCCACGCGGATGGGGCTGTCGAACTGTCCGGGCACCGGGGCCACGGCAAGGGGCTTCAAGGTACCGATCCCGCGCGCCGCCAGATCCCGCGCCACGCCGCGCACGCCAAGGGCGTCGGGGCGGTTGGGTGTGACCTTGATATGGATCATCGGGTCGGCCAGCGCCGGGCGGTTTGCCGCCAGCCAATCGACAAACCGCTGCCCCACCTCTCCGGAGGGCAATTCGATGATGCCGTTATGCTCGTCTGACAGTTCCAGCTCGCGCTCGGACGCCATCATGCCGTGGCTTTCCACGCCGCGGATCTTGCCCACGCCCAGCGTCACATCTATCCCCGGAACGTAATCGCCCGGCTTGCACAGCACCACCGTGATCCCCGCCCGCGCGTTGGGCGCACCGCAAACGATCTGCTTTTCGCCCTCATCCGTCAGCACGCGGCAGACCTGCAACTTGTCTGCATCGGGATGCTTTTCAGCGGCCAGCACCTTGGCGATCGTAAACGGCGCCAGTTCGGCAAGCGGGTTCACCACCTCTTCGACCTCTAGCCCCAGATCGGTCAGGGCGTAAAGGATGTCATCCAGCGCGGCCTTGGTTTCAAGGTGATCGCGCAGCCAGGAGAGGGTGAATTTCATGGGCCAGCCTTGCAAAATCGGGTCAGCAGCGGGATACCGCAAAGCCGCGACAAGGGGAAGCTTCTGCATCGGGGTTTCCGTAGGGGAAACGTGTTGTGCGCAAAAGGCGAGCCAATTCGCCACATTCCCCTCAGGATAGTTTGTTACACGGCGGTCATGGACAACATGATGACAATTCCCAAAGACCGCAAACCGCCGAAAGTGGGCCGTTTCTGCCTGCTGATCGGTCTGACCTTTTTGATTTATACGGCAGTGGCCAGCCATTTTGGCTTTGCCGCCGAGATGGTCGGGATGGTAACGCGCCAAGGGTCATAAACCGCGCGATCAAGGCCCCGAACCCTTGGCAGGGCCGGGGCTTTGTCATGCCCGCATCAGCGCGACAAACCACCCGCAAGGTTGGGTTGGTCCAGCGCCGCAAACCCGTAATGGCGCAGCCAGCGCAGATCGGATTCAAAGAAGGCGCGCAGGTCGGGGATGCCGTATTTCAACATCGCGATCCGGTCGATCCCCATGCCAAAGGCAAAGCCCTGCCACTGGTCCGGGTCCACCCCCGCCGCCGCCAGCACCTTTGGATGCACCATGCCTGATCCCAAAATCTCCATCCACTTGTCGCCCTGACCGATCTTCAACTGACCGCCCTCCCAGGAACAGCGGATATCCACCTCGGCCGAAGGCTCGGTAAAGGGGAAATGGCTGGCGCGGAACCGCAGTTCGACCGAGGGCACCTCAAAGAAGGCGCGGCAAAACTCTTCCAGCGTCCATTTCAGATTGGCCATCGAAATGTCGCGGTCAATCGCCAGACCTTCAACCTGATGGAACATCGGGGTGTGGGTCTGGTCCATATCCATCCGGTACACGCGGCCCGGCGCAATCACCCGGATCGGCGCGCCCTGTTCGGTCATGGCGCGGATCTGCACCGGGCTGGTATGGGTGCGCAGCACATGCGGCGGGCGGTTGTCACCCGGCGCGCGGTGCATGAAAAACGTGTCGTGTTCCTGCCGCGCGGGATGTTCGGGCGGAATGTTCAGCGCGTCGAAATTGTACCAGTCGGATTCGACCTGCGGCCCCTCGGCCACGGCAAAGCCCATATCGGCAAAGATCGCGGTCAATTCGTCCATGACCTGACTGACCGGATGGATCGTGCCAACCCGGCGACCGCGCGCGGGCAGGGTCACATCCAGCCATTCGCTGCGCAGACGTTCGTCAAGTGCGGCATCGCCAAGGGCGGCCTTTTTGGCCCGCAGCGCGGCGTCGATTTCATCCTTCAGGATATTCATCGCGGCCCCGGCGGATTTGCGCGTCTCAGGCTCCATCTTGCCCAGACCCGCCATCAGGACCGAGATTTCGCCCTTTTTGCCCATAGCCCCCAGACGCACCTCTTCCAAGGCGCTTTCGGACGCCGCCGCCGCGACCGCGGTCAGATATTTGGCCTTTAAACTGTCAAGCCCGTCCATCTTTGCCTCCGGTCAGAACGGCACGGTGCTAGCGGGGAAGGCTTGCGAAGGCAAGGGCCCTCAGGCGGCGAGGGGACGCATCACCGGGCGTTGGCGGGCAAAATCACAGGCGGGGTGATGCGGGCTGGTGCCGGGGCTGCGGCGCTGCGCCGGGGTCAGCGGAAAGGCCCCGTCCGGCCCCAGTTGGGCATCAATCGCGGCCAGATCCGCGGGGGTCAACGCAAGCGTCTTTTGTGCAAATCCTTCGGTGCGCAGCGCCTTGTACAGGGCTTTGCAGAAGGCCTTGGCGGCTTTGGGGGCCATCTGGTCCGGGCAATCGCGTCCCTGCAACCCCGCCTCGGCGGCGCGGGTCAGGATCAGCAGCGCGGTGGCCCGGTCACAGGCAGGGTGTTGGCTGATCCAATGGAGGGCCAGCAACAGATCAATCGTGGCCCCCGGTGCAGCGAAGTCTGCCATGCGGGCAATCTCGTGCCAGGTGTCGGGTGACTGGCGCTGGGTCCAGGTCAGCAACCCCTCGGTCAGGGGCAGGGCGGTGGCAAAGCCGGCGGGATCGAAAGCGGACATGATGGGCCTCATGATTGACGTTAGGGTAAGTCATCATGGGGGATTCAGGCACAAATGCGGCCATTGCGGGGTATTGTCTGGAACCGCGAAACAATGGGGCGGCCCCGATGCCCACCCCGCCCCCGGGAAGGCGCGGATCAGCGTCAGCCTGTCTTGGGCCCAAAAACGAAAAAGCCCCGCCAAAGCGGGGCCGTTTCAATTCTGCGGTCTGAAGATCAGACCAGCGCGGCCTTGGCCTGCGCCGCGATGGCGTTGAAGGCCTCGGGCTCATGCACGGCCAGATCGGCCAGAACCTTGCGGTCCACTTCGATGCCGGCCTTGTTCAGGCCGTCGATCAGGCGCGAATAGGTGAACTCGGCGTCGTACAACCGAACCGCCGCGTTGATCCGCTGGATCCACAAAGCGCGGAAGTTGCGCTTTTTGGTCTTACGGTCGCGGGTGGCATATTGGTTGGCTTTATCGACAGCCTGAGTGGCGGTGCGGAAGTTACGCGAGCGGGCGGAATAATAGCCAGCCGCCGCCTTGATCACCTTGCGGTGACGGGCATGGGTAACAACACCGGATTTGACGCGGGACATGTGTTTCTCTCCTTACCGGTCGTAGGGCATGTATTTTTTGACGATCTTCGCATCGGATGCGCACAGGATCATGGTTCCCGAGGCGTCCCGAATGAATTTCGTCGTGCGCTTGATCATGCCGTGGCGCTTACCGGCCACACCGGCCTTCACGCGGCCAGTGGCCGTGAAGGAAAACCGCTTCTTAGCAGCGGACTTGGTCTTCATCTTGGGCATTTCCATCTCCGTGGTTTCATCGCGGGACTCGGCATGCCACTTTCGCCGGCCTCGCGGGGCAGTTCAGACTGTGGGCAATAGGGGGCAACGCGTGGGCGCGCAAGTCTGTTTCCACAGGTTTTTTGCGGAAAATGCGCGCCGGTTTGGCAAATTCGGGCCGGACCTAGCCCAGATAGCGCTTGATCACCGCCAAAATGACATCGGGCACCTCGTCCAGACGATAGCCGCCGCCCTTTTGGGTCAGCGCCACCGCCACCAGCACCCCCGAGATCAGCACCAGAATCGCACCGGTCCGCGGTGGGCGGCTTTCGGAATAGGCGGCCAGAAGCGAGGGGATGGTCAGAACACCCACCAAAATCCCCATCACCAGGATCAGATCATAATCCACCAAAAGCCCTCCGAAGACTGCGCGCCCTATTGGGCAAGCATTATTCGGGTTCGACGCGCGAAATCAACCGTTCATCGCAGGGCGCCACGCGCAGGATATTGGTTGTGCCTTTGACGTTGAACGGCACCCCGGCAGTGACCACGATCTGATCTTCCTCGCCGGCGAAACCGTCATTGCGCGCCGCCCGGATCGCGGCCAGCACTGCACCTTTGAACCGGTCTTGCGGCTCGGTGATGACATTATGCAGCCCCCAGGTCAGCGCCATGCGCCGCGCGGTGGACATCAGCGGCGACAGCGCGATGATCGGCACATGCGGACGCTCGCGCGCGACAAGGCTGGCCGTGGTGCCGGTCTGGCTGAAACAGCAGATCGCCTTGATATTGGTCGCCTCGGCAATTTCGCGTGCTGCGGCGACGATCCCGTCTGAAATCGTCTCACGCATCACCACACGGCTGGCTTCGATCACGGACCGGTAGGTCGGATCTTTTTCGACCGACAGGGCGACATTGTTCATCGTCGTCACCGCCTCGATCGGATACTTGCCCGCCGCCGATTCGGCCGAGAGCATGATCGCATCCGCGCCCTCATAGATGGCAGTCGCCACGTCCGAGACTTCGGCCCGCGTCGGCACCGGCGATTCGATCATCGATTCCAGCATCTGCGTCGCAACGATCACCGGCTTGGCCGCCGCCCGTGCCCCGCGCACCAAACGCTTCTGGATCGGCGGGACCGAGGTGACGGGCAATTCCACGCCCAGATCGCCGCGCGCAACCATGATGCCGTCCGAAACCTGCAAGATCGCGTCATAGGCTTTAACCGCTGCCGGTTTTTCGATCTTGGACATAATAGCGGCCCGACCCTTGGCCAGTTGCCGCGCCTCGATCACATCTTCGGGGCGCTGGACAAAGGACAAAGCCAGCCAGTCCACACCCAATTCGCAAGCAAATTCAAGATCATCGCGGTCTTTTGCCGACAGGGCGGCCAAAGGCAGCACCACATCCGGCACGTTCACGCCCTTTCTGTTGGAAATCACGCCGCCAACCTCGACCAGGCAATTGGCGAAATCCCTGCCGCAGTCTTTCACCCGAACGCGGATCTTGCCGTCGTTGACCAGCAGGGACGCCCCCGGCTCCAACGCCGCGAAAATCTCGGGATGCGGCAGTTGTACGCGGGTCGCATCGCCCGGCGCACTGTTCAGATCCATGCGGAAATCCGCGCCTTCGACCAGATCTTCGCCCATAGGATTGGCAAAGACTCCAACCCGCAGCTTCGGTCCCTGAAGATCGGCCAGAATCGCGATCGGGCGGCCAGTATCAGCCTCTACCTGACGGATGATGGCGTGGCGCGCCGCCTGTTCGGCATGGCTGCCATGGCTCATATTCAGGCGGAACACGTCAGCGCCCGCTTCGAACAGGGCGCGGATCATCGCGTAATCGCTGGAAGCAGGGCCAAGCGTGGCCACGATTTTCACATTGCGGAGGCGTCTCATGGTCGATGTCCTTCGGTAAGTCCGGGACGGGCGATCTGTCCGGGGCGGGGGCGCGCGACTTATGTGCGAAATTCAGGCAGGGGGCAACCAGCGCGTTTTGTTAGCGCTACCTTTTTTCATTTTAGCATGGCACTCATGACAATTCCTTGCGCAGATGGGCGGGCAAGCGCAAGCGAAACGGACAAAGCAGTTGCAGAACGCCTATCAAATCAGCGGAGAGTCCCGGCAAGGCCGCTGGCTGGTCACCTGTGACCACGCCTCGAACCATGTGCCGGATTGGGTGGGGGGCGGGTCTTTGGGAATCGGCCCCGCCGATATGTCCCGCCACATCGCCTATGACGTGGGCGCGGCGGGTCTGGCGCGGGCCTTGGCCGAAGCCTTGGACAGCCCAGTAATCGAAAGCTGCTTTTCGCGACTGGTGATCGACGCCAACCGCGGAGAGGAGGATCCGACCCTGCTGATGCGGCTGTACGACGGCACCATCATTCCGACCAACCGCCACGCTGGACCAGACGATTTGGCGCAGCGTCTGGACCGTCTGTACCGTCCCTATCATGCTGCCTATGCCGATCTGGCCGCGCGCCGCGACGATACGGTGATATTGGCGATCCATTCCTTTACCCCCTGTCTGCGGGGCCGCGCACCGCGACCCTGGCATGTCGGGGTGCTGTATTCCCACCTTGATGACCGCCTGTCACTGCCCCTGATCGCGCGGTTGCAGGGCGAACCGGACCTGTGCATCGGGGACAATGAACCCTATGCCGGACATCTGCCCGGCGATGCGATTGACCAGCATGCGTTGCAGCGCGGGCGGCACAACACCCTGATCGAGTTGCGCAACGATCTTATCGCGACCCCCGGCGATCAACAGGCCTGGGCCGTGCGTCTGGCCCCGATCCTGACCGAAGTTCTGGCGGGGTTGCCCCAATGAAATACCGCGCGGTGATCTTTGATCTGGACGGCACACTTGTGGAAACCGAACGTCTGGTGGTGGCGGCGGCGCTGAAATCCATGCGCGACCTTGGATTTCCCGAACGACCCGAGATTTTCGCCAGCCTGATTGGCACCGTCGATCAGGAAGAGCAGATCTTTTCCCAAACCTTTGGCCCCAGCTTTGATCCGCTGGCCTTTAACGCCGCCTGGGGGATCAACATCGAGGCGGCATTTGCCGAAGGCATCGACCTGCGCCCCGGTGCGGTGGACCTGCTGGATCGTCTTGACCATCTGGCACTGCCCTTCGCGCTGGCGACCAATTCGCGCACGGATTCGGCCCATCGCACGCTGAAACTGGCGGGCATCCACCACCGGTTTGATCCGGTGCATATTCATGGCCGCGACCGCGTGGCGCAGCCCAAACCCGCGCCAGATCTGTATCTGCACGCCGCCGCCATCCTTGGCATCGACCCCGCCCTGTGCATCGCGTTCGAAGATTCGACCCCCGGTGCCATGGCCGCCCTTGCCGCAGGCATGACCGTGGTTCATATCCCCGATCAACAGCATCTGGACCCCGGCCTTGCCGTGCATATCCGCGCCGACAGCCTGCTGTCAGGCGCCCGCGCGCTAGGTCTTTTGCCGTAAAGGAGCCGCCCATGGACGATCCCACCCGCGAAAAACTGGAAGCCGCCGCCTTTCGCGCCCTGATGGATCATTTGTTGATCCATCGCCCCGAGGTGCAGAATATCTACCTGATGACCCTAGCCGGGTTCTGCCGCAACTGCCTAAGCCGCTGGTATCAAGAGGCGGCCGTGGCCCGGGGCATCCCCATGACAAAGGACGAAGCGCGCGAAATCGTCTATCGCCAGCCCTACGCCGATTGGGTCGCGCAGACCCAGACTCAAGCGAGTCCCGACCAGAAGGCTGCATTCGCAACGGCTTTTGCCCGCAACGTCGGACCGGGCAAGCCCTGACGTCCCGCGACTGAACGCCTTGAAAATCAGGATTGCCCCCTGATCCGGCACCAATCGCGCGCCAGAATCGACTCAAGTTTTTAATGCTTTACACGCCTTCCTAAGGGTTTTTGGTCGATAGGTGAATTTTTGGAATATCTGGCGCTGCTGCTTTTTTTGCCGCTTTTTCTTTTGGGCGATCTTGGCTCGACCTCCTCTGACGACGATGAAACCTCTGGCACCGAAGGCGATGACGAGGTGATCGGCGGCTCTGGCGACGATTCCATCAATGGTCAAGGCGGCCAGGATGAGCTGATCGGCGGCGGCGACGACGACACCCTGCGTGGCGGCGACGGCGATGATATTGTGGATGGCGGCACGGGCAATGATGAGCTGCGCGGCGGCGATCAAAACGATCTGGTGCAGGGTTTTGACGGCGACGATGTGCTTTACGGCGGCGACGGGGATGATTTGGCGCTGGGCGAGGCCGGCAACGATCAGGTCTGGCTGGGCGCGGGCAACGATCTTGCCTGGGTGGACGATGAAGATAACGCCGAATTGTTCGCAACGGGCCAATTGGGCGATGATACCGTCCATGGCGAGTCAGGCAATGACACCATCTGGGACTACGACGGCTCCAACACGCTTTACGGCGACGAAGGCAATGACACACTGGTCCTTCTCGACAACACATCGACGATCGACGAATTCCGGACCCATGACCGCGCAGAGGGCGGGACTGGTCAGGATTCCATGTTCGGTGATGCTGGCGATACCCTGAACGGCGGCGAAGGCGGCGACAGTTTTACCGTCATCTTCCGCGATGCCAGCTATGACGGGGTCACCTCAGTCAATGACACGGCCGCCGTGGTTGAGGATTTTGATGGGTCCGTTGATTTCCTTGGAGTGCAATATCTTACCGAAGGAAACACCGACCCGGAGGCGCCCCTGACCGCCACCACGGATCCTGACACGGGCGATGTCACCCTGTCGGTGGACGGTGTGGATCTGGTCATCCTGACCGCGCCCACGAATTTCAACCTGTCAGAGGTGCAGTTTCAAGTGAACTGAGCCGGTTACCCCAGATCAGCCAAGGCGGCGGTGTCAGATCGCCGCCTTGCGCATCTCGTCCAGATAGATCTCGCGCAGGCGGGCTACGACGGCTCCCGGCTTGCCCGTGCCAACCGCCACACCGTCGATCTGCACCACCGGCATCACGAACGCACTGGCCGAGGTGACAAAAGCCTCATCCGCGCTTTGGGCTTCCGCGATGGTAAAGGCGCGCTCCTCCACCTCCATCTGCGCCTCGGCGGCGAAACGCAGGACGGCGACGCGGGTGATGCCGTGCAGAATATCCGCCGACAGTGGCCGGGTGATGATCCGCGACCCCTTCACGATATAGGCGTTGTTCGAGGTGCCTTCGGTGACAAGGCCATCCTGCACGAACCAGCTGTCATCGACCCCGGCCTTTTTGGCCGCCATCTTGCCCATCGACGGATACAGCAGCTGCACCGTCTTGATATCCCGCCGATCCCAGCGCAGATCGGGAATGGAAATCACCTTCCAGCCGACCTTGGCCGCCGGATTATCCGCAAGACCCGGCTTGGACTGGGTGAACAAAACCACCGTCGGCGGCACCTCTGGCACCGGATAGGCGAAGTCGCGGTCGCCGGGATTGCCGCGCGTGACCTGCAAATAAACCATGCCATCGTCAATCCCGTTGACCGCCACCAGTTCGCGGTGAATGGCCAGCCAGTCGGCGTCGTCATGCGGATTTGTCATCTCCAGTTCCGACAGCGACCGCGCCAGTCGCACGCAATGCCCGCCAAAGTCGATCAGCTTCCCCCCCAGAACCGAGGTCACTTCATACACCCCATCCGCCATCAGGAAACCCCGGTCAAACACCGACACCATGGCCTCGGCCTCGGGCAGATAGGCGCCATTGACGTAAACGATGCGGGACATTCGGATCTCCTTCAAGGGATTGGGCAGGGCAGGGTCGGCAATCGGTCAGGGCAGGGTCAGCATGGGAAAGATCTCGGCGGCGCGCAGCCAGTCGATGCCTAGGGCCAGTGGAAAAAACCCAAGGAAAACCAGCGCATCCGCATAGGTCATCCGCAGCGGCGCAATCTGAACCATGATCTCGGATGGGGTTGTAAACCCGGACGGGCGCGGCAGAATGCGCGGCACGCGGGCGGCATAATCGGTATAGGTCGCGCCGAACTGATCGCGCAGAAACGCCTCTTCGCGGCCCGCCGTGGCGAACAGGATGGCAAAGACGATCAGGGTCAAGATCACCGCAACACTGACCCCGCCCAGCAACAGCCCGAACCCCGCCACCCCCAGCGTTGACGACAGATACAAAGGATGCCGGCAGATCGAATAGGGGCCGTCCTGCATCACCAGCCGGTTCTTGCGCGCGCCGATGTACAAGATTGCCCAGAACCGCCCCAAGACCCCGGCCACGATCAGAAAGGTGCCCGCCAGCCGCGTCAGATCGCGGACCATGCCCTGCGCCCAAAGGGGCCGGGTCAGCACGATCAGCGGCAACAGCACCCCCAGCCCGATCAGGCGCAACGCCCAGATCCGGATGCGTTGGTTGAAGGGTTTGGCGACGGATTTTTCCATGGCGGCCTCGGTCAGGGTTTCTGCTTCCTGAACCGCTGCGCTGCTGCGGTCAAGCCCCCGCCCGTCAGGCTCCCTTTGCAGGGCTGCCTCGCCTGTCATCCGCCGCAACGCGGCGCGGATGCTGCATCTGCGAATTGACCTTGCCGGTGCCCGCGCAATAATCTATCCAATTGGCAACGGTTTTCGAAACATCATTGCCAAGGCGCTCCTCATGTCCTTTCGCCCCCAACCTCTGCCGCCCGCCCGCCCGAACCGCTGCCAGTTGTTCGGCCCGGGATCGCGCCCGGCACTGTTTGCGAAAATGGCCGCCTCTGCCGCTGATGTGATCAATCTGGATCTGGAGGATTCGGTCGCCCCCTCTGACAAGGACGCCGCCCGCGTCAACATCATTTCCGCCATCAACACGCTGGATTGGGGAACCAAGACCCTTTCGGTGCGGATCAATGGCTTGGACACCCCTTGGTGGTACCGCGATGTGGTCGATTTGCTGGAACAGGCGGGCGACCGGCTGGACCAGATCATGATCCCAAAGGTCGGCTGCGCGGCGGATGTTAATGCCGTCGATGCGCTGGTCACGGCGGTCGAAAGGGCCAAATCCCGTGCCAAACCGATCTCGTTTGAGGTGATCATCGAATCCGCCGCCGGCATCGCCCATGTGAACGAGATCGCCGGTTCCAGCCCGCGTTTGCACGCGATGAGCCTTGGAGCCGCCGACTTTGCCGCCTCGATGGGGATGCAGACCACCGGGATCGGCGGCACGCAAGAGGCCTATTACATGCTGCACGGCGGCGCGCAATTCTGGGGCGATCCTTGGCATTGGGCCAGTGCCGCCATTGTCGCCGCCTGCCGGACGCATGGGATCCTGCCCGTCGATGGCCCCTATGGCGATTTTTCCGATGATGACGGCTTTCGCGCCCAGTCCCGCCGCGCCGCGACCCTTGGCATGGTCGGAAAATGGGCGATCCACCCCAAACAAATCGCCTTGGCAAACGAGGTGTTCACCCCCTCCGCCGCGGCCGTGACCGAAGCGCAAGAGATTCTGGCCGCCATGGCCGAAGCCAAGGCGCGCGGCGAAGGGGCCACAGTGTACAAGGGGCGTCTGGTGGACATCGCGTCAATCAAGCAGGCCGAGGTGATCGTTAATCAGGCAGAAATGCTGGCGCGAAAGGATTAAGATTTGGGGGAGTGCACATATATAACCCTATGATATATTTGGTGAAGGCAATAGATGGCGCGCGTGCCGCCCAACAGGTGTTCACCCCGCCGTTGCAACTGCCCGACCTTTTGGCCATATAAGGGCCAGACCTTCGGAGAGCCCCCATGAACTATCTAGAGTTTGAAAAGCCCCTGTCCGAAATCGAAGGCAAGGCCGAAGAATTGCGCGCCATGGGCCGCGCCAACGCCGGCACCGATGTCACGCGCGAGGCTGAGGCTTTGGATCGCAAGGCCGAGGCGATGCTGAAGGATCTGTATAAATCCCTCACCCCCTGGCAAAAATGTCAGGTCGCCCGCCACCCCGAACGCCCCCATACCCGCGATTATATCGAGGCGTTGTTCAGCGAATATACTGCGCTGGCCGGGGACCGGAACTTTGCCGACGATCACGCGGTCATGGGCGGCATCGCGCGGTTTCAGGATATGCCTGTCGTTGTGATCGGACAGGAAAAGGGCCACGACACGAAGTCGCGGATTGAACGCAACTTTGGCATGGCCCGTCCGGAAGGCTATCGCAAGGCGATCCGGTTGATGGAACTGGCGGACCGCTTCCACCTGCCCGTTGTGACGCTGGTGGACACCCCCGGCGCCTATCCGGGCAAGGGCGCGGAGGAGCGCGGGCAGGCCGAGGCGATTGCCCGGTCAACCGAGAAATGTTTGCAGATCGGCGTGCCGTTGATTTCCATCATCATCGGTGAGGGTGGGTCTGGCGGGGCGGTGGCTTTTGCGACGGCCAACCGGGTCGCGATGCTGGAACATTCGGTCTATTCGGTGATCACCCCCGAAGGCTGCGCGTCGATCTTGTGGAAAGATTCCGACCGGGCCAAGGACGCGGCCGAGGCCTTGCGGTTGACGGCGCAGGATTTGCAGAAACTGGGCGTGATCGACCGGATCGTGAAGGAACCCACCGGGGGCGCGCAGCGGGGCCGCAAGGAAACGATTGAAGCCGTCGGCAAGGCCATCGAGACCATGCTGAAGGAACTGTCGGGCAAGAAACCCGAGGCCCTGATCAAGGACCGGCGGCAAAAGTTTCTGGATATGGGCACCAAGGGTCTGGCGGCCTGAGGAGGCGTCCAGATCTGGACATTTTCCATTATCCAACGAAATCAACAGGTTAAATCTGTGATCTTAACCTGATCTTAACCTTTTCGCCGCGTCCTACCACCAGCCCAGATGCGCGCGGGTGGCGCGTTCGGCGTCATAGCTGGCACCGTTGATCTGACCCTTGGTCGCATCCTCCAGCATATCGCCCGCGCTGGGCAGTCCCGCCGACTGATCCCCCGCGGTCCACAGTTCCGATCGTTGCAGGGCGCGGGCGCATTGGGAATAGACCTCGGCCACGCGGATAACGATCACGCAGCGCGGGGCCTTGCCGTCGCGGTCAAAGCGCCCGCACAGATCCGCATCGGCGGTCAGGCGCGCGGTGCCATTGACCCGCACCGCCGAGGTTGACCCCGGCACCAGAAAGATCAGCGACACCCGGCCATCGCGCAGGATGTTGCGCAGCGAATCGATCCGGTCATTGCCCTTCCAGTCCGGCATCAGCAGGGTTTCGGCATCTTCCACAACCACCACCGGACCGGAGTCTCCGCGCGGAGAGCCATCGGTGCCTTCGGGGCCGACGGTGGACAAAACGCAAAACCGGGAGGCCATAATGAACTGGGAATAGGCCGGGGTCACATGCGGCGTCACCTTGCGCAGTGCGGGGGCTGACGGGGTGCCGTAATGGCGGTGCAGATCGTCCAGATCGTCAATCCAAACCGTCATTTCGCACCCTTCGGGGTTTTGGGTTTCGGCGCGGGCAGGGCGTCGGCAATCGCATGGGCGGCGGCATTCAGAACATCCGGGTCGTCAAGCCAAGGATCGGCCACGATATAGGCCTTGGAGCCGGGATAGGCCGGGCCCAATTCGGCCTTTGGCAGCAGGTCGCGGGCCTGCGGCAGGTTTTTCAGGAACAAGGTGTCGTCGCAGACAAAGCCGATCACCTTGTCCTGAAGATAGATCGCGTATTCGCCAAACATCGACCGGACGGTGGCGCCGGGGATGGCATCAAGGATCGGCACAAGCGAGTCCTTTCGAGTGGACATCAGCCAGCCCTCCATCCGGCGTCGGTCATCAGGGCGTTGGAGCGGGTTTCAATCGCATCCTCGATCTGTGCCATGAACTCGGCGTTGGACAGGCCGGGGGCGATGGCGGGCAGAAATTCGACCACGGCCAGACCGGGTTTGCGCAGGATGCCGCGTTTGGGCCAGAACACGCCGACGTTGGTGGCGACGGGATGGCAGGGCTGATCCAGTTGCGCATAAAGTGCCGCGCTGCCGATCTTGTAGGGTTTGATGTCGCCGGGGGCGACGCGGGTGCCTTGGGGATAGATCACCAGTTGGCCGGGGCGTTCCTGCCCGGATTTTACATCCGCCATCATCTTTGTGATGGCCGATCCGCGCGCCCCGCGTTTGACCATCACGCAACCCATCCGCAGCGCGTACCAGCCCAGCACCGGGGCAAAGCGCAGTTCGGCCTTCATGATGAATTTGGCGCGGGGCAGGGCGGAATAGATCAGGATGATGTCAAGAAAGCTTTGATGTTTGGCGGCGATCAAAGCCTCGGTCTGGGGCGGGGTGCCGCGGATCTCGCAGCGCAGGCCGCACAGGATCCGCAGGGTGGCCACGACCCAGCGGCAATAGGCATGGGCGGCGCGGCCCGCGCCATCGGGGGTCAGCAGGGCCAAGGGCAGGTACAGGATGCCGACGACCAGCATGGCGACATACATCTGCACGATGAAGATCAGCGACAGGATCCAGCGGATAGCGGTCATCATTTTAACCTTTTCAGGTTGGCCATTGCGGCGGTGCGGGTGGCGACAAAGGCGACAAGGGCGGCCAGAGGGGGCAACAGCAGCGGGATGAACCAGCCCCGGCCCTGAAAGCCAAGTCCGGTCAGAAAGCCGCCCGCCTCGTCCTGGGCGGGCAGAAGGGCGACGGCACCCATGCCCAAGGCCGTGCCAAGGGCGGCCCCCGAGGCGGCGCGCAGGGTAAAGCGGCGCACGAAGGCGCGGGCGATGAAGGTGTCCTTTGCACCGACCAGCCGCAGCACGCGGATGACCTGCGAATTGGCGGCAAGGGCGGCGCGGGCGGCCAGCGTGATCATCGCGGCCATCGCCCCGCCGATCAGCAGGACCGAGACAAAGCCAAGGCTGCGCAGCCGGGCGGCGGCGGCGGCCAAGGGCGCGCGCCAGCGGGTGTGATCATCCAGTACCGCGCCCGGCGCTTCGGCGGCCAGACGTTGGCGCAGGCCTTCGCGGTCATAGCCTTCGGGGGCTTCGGTCACCTCGACCAGTTGCGGCAGGGGCAGGGCATCGACGGGCAGATCGGCGCCGAACCAAGGCTCCAGCAGTTTTTGCTGTTCGCTCAGGTCCAGCGCGCGGGCTGCGGCGATGCCGGGGGTGGTTGCCAGAACCTCCAGCACGGCGGCGGTTTGCTGGGCCATCTGATCGTCGGGCGCAGAGATGCGCACCGTGGCCGATCGGTCAAGGGCGGCGGCCCAGCGGTCGGCCAACCGCCCCGAGGCCAGCGACAGCGCCAGCGCAAAGACCGCCAGAAAGGCCATGGCGGCGGCGGTGGCGGTGGTCAGCCAGGCGGTGGGGCCAGAGGGCGGGACGACCCCGCCTTGTGGTTCGGACAAGAATGCGGGCAGGCGCATCACAGATCCGCCCCGGCCAGTTGCAGCCGCCGTTTGGCGATGCGCAGCACCCGGATCGCGACCTGCGATTTGGCCTGCCGGATCAGCGTCAGATCATGGGTGGCGATGACGATGGTCTTGCCCATGCGGTTCAGTTCCACCAGCAAGGTCAGCAGGCGCAGCGACATGTCCCAGTCCAGATTGCCGGTCGGCTCATCCGCCAGAATGACATCCGGCCCCATGATCACCGCGCGGGCAAGGGCGGCGCGCTGACGCTCCCCCCCGGACAATGACGGCGGCAGGGCGTTGGTCAGTTTGTCCAGGCCGACCCAGGTCAGAAGGTCCATCACATCCGATTGCTGCACCGGTTTGCCCGCCACGGTCAGCGGCAGGCCGATATTGGCCAAGAGCGGCAGATGATCCAGAAACTGGCAATCCTGATGCACCACGCCGATACGGCGACGGGTCAGGGCAATCTCGTCGCGGGTCAGATCGCGGGCGTTGCGGTCAAACAGGGTGACATGGCCGGTGGTGGCCAGCAACTCGCCATAGCACAATTTCAGGAAGGTGGATTTGCCCGCACCGGACGGCCCGGTCAGGAAATGAAAAGAGCCGGGCGCAAGCCGCAGCGACACCTCGGACAAAAGATCACCGCCGCCATAAGAGAAGGCCACATTTTCAAGATTGATCAAACAAATGCCCCGTGGGTCGCGGACGTGTGGTGCAGAATTGCGCATGGGGGCGGCGGTTGCAACGCCGCGACGCCCCTATGTGCCACAAAGCCTTGGATTTTTTACATACTGTTGCTAGAACATTCTTCACAGCCGACCTAAATGGCTGACTTGGGCGGGTGCGATGCGACTGGTTTGTCCGAACTGCGATGCTGAATATGAGGTGGACGCTGCATTGATCCCGGATGCCGGGCGCGATGTGCAATGTTCAAATTGCGGTCATGCGTGGTTCCAAGCCTCGCCGCTGCAAGAGGCCGAGGCCGAGGAAGAACAGGCGCTGTTCGCCCCGGCCATGCCGCAGCCCCTTGATCTGGACGATGAGGAGGAGGGCGGATACGACACCCCGCCGCCGCCGCCATTGACCACCGCCCCGGCCCCCGCGACCCGCAACATCGACTCTACGGTCCTGTCGGTTCTTCGCGAGGAGGCCGACCGCGAAAGCCGGGCCCGCAAGGCCGAGGGCAATTCCTTGCAGATGCAGGACGAATTGGGATTGGCGGGGCGTGCGCCGGGCATCGCTGGCGCTGCGGGTGCCGCAATGGCTGCCCCCGGTTTGGCCGCAAATCCCGCCCCCAGCCCCGTCGCGGACCGCATTGCGCGGATGAAGGGCGACGCCGAAATTCACAGCGCCCCGGAAACGGCGGGCGGGCGCGGCGCGACGGCCAAAAGCGAGATGTTGCCGGAAATCGACGCGATCAATTCGACGCTGCGCGCCAAATCCGAACGCCGCACCGGCGAGGCGGCAGCGGTGGCCGAATCCATGGCCCCCGACCGCGCACCGGGCGGGTTCCGGCGCGGTTTCCTGCTGGCGATGGTGCTGATCATTCTTGCCGCAGCATTGTACATGCTGGCCCCGATGCTGGTTCAAAGGGTTCCGGCCCTTGCCGGGCCGTTGTCGGCCTATGTTGCGGCGATTGACGGGCTGCGTGGGAGTGTGGACGGGGTGATGCAGGGCCTGATTGCCCGCATGACCGGGCTGATCGGCGGCGGCTGACCTGCGGGTCAGGCAACCTATTTGGATGAATGAAGGTTGGAAAAAGGTGAGAGGCTGGACAACGACCCAAGCGGGGCTCGTTACGGCTGCTTCCTTCCGGACCTGACCGGGTTGGCGAGGCGCTTACCCGCGCCAACCTCTCACGGCGTGATATAGGGGGGCTTGGGGCGCTTGGCAAGCCATGCGTGACGCCGTCAATCACGCCATGCGTGACAGGGGCCAAGCCATCGCTTAACCTGACCCAAAGGAGCAATTCATGCCCCATATCATCCGCACCGACTGGCCGCATCACGGGTTGCCCGACACCCCGCCGCCGTTCACCCTGACCGAGGCGCGGCGCCGGATAGCCGCCCTGCGCGCGGCGGCGGCACGGCGCGGTTTTGACGCGCTGGTGGTTTACGGCGACCGCGAGCATTTCGCCAATCTGCACTGGATCACCGGCTTTGATCCGCGCTTTGAAGAGGCGGTTCTGGTGGTGACGCCGACCAAGGCCGTGCTGATCGCGGGCAATGAATGCCTGCCTTATACTGCGATCTCACCGCTGGTGCGGGCGGGGGATGTTGCGGCGGCGCATTGTGCCAGCCTGTCGCTGATAAGCCAGCCGCGCGGCACGCCCCGGTTGGCGGATCTGCTGGCGCAGGCCTTGCCCGGCGTGGCGCGTCTGGGCGTGCTGGGCTGGAAATGGTTTGGCGCGGAGGAGGTGGCAGATCCGGCAACCGCGCTGGACGTGCCGGCCTTTCTGGCCGATCCCCTGCGCGCGATCTGCGACCGGGTGGAAAACGCCACCGACCTGCTGATGCACCCCAGTCACGGGTTGCGCGCGCGCGTCAATGCCGCCGAGATTGCGCGGCTGGAGTTTGCAAATGCCGCCGCCGCCGCCGCCCTGCGCCGCATGGTCTTTGCCTTTCGCGACGGGATGACCGATTTTGCCGCCTATGAAGCGGGCCATGTGGGCGGCCTGCCGCTGGGCTGTCATTCGACCTTTGCTGTGGGCGATCAGAATGGGCTGGCGGGGCCCACCGGGCGGCATCTGACGCGGGGCCAGCCGATTTCGTTCAACATCTGCCATTGGGGATCGAACATCTGCCGGTCCGGTTGGCTGGCGCGCGGGGCCGAAGATCTGCCCGTGGCGGCGCAGGATTATCTGGAACGGTTCGCCTTTCCCTACGTGCAGGCGATGAGCCTGTGGTGTTCGATGATGCGCCCCGGCGTGTCGGGCGGCGCGGTTCATGCGGCGATGTTTGCAGCCCTGCCTGCCGATCCGTTCAACCTGTTCCTGAACCCCGGGCATCTGATCGGGATGGATGAATGGCTGTCCTCGCCGATTTATGCCGGGTCGGAGGAGCCGCTGGCCTCGGGGATGGCGATGCAGATGGATGTGATCCCGTCGCATCCGGTTTACGGCTCGACCCGGATGGAGGATGGCTATGTCATCGCGGACGGGGCGTTGCAGGCCGATCTGGCGCGCGATTTCCCCGAGGTGCTGGCGCGGTGTCAGGCGCGGGCGCGGTTGATGCGCGATGTGATCGGGATGCAGGTGCCGGACTGTCTGCTGCCCTTGGCCGATACCTGCGGGATCGTGGCACCCTGGCTGCTGGACCCGGCGCAAGTGGTGGCGATTTAGGGGGGGCGAACCCGGTTTCTGTCTTTTGGCAGATATGCCCCAAGCATATCTGTCCGCGCCTGCCTTCCTCGGACTTACGCCGCGCCATCAGGCGCGACGGTTCCTCGTCACCCGGGCAGGCGCGTTAGCCGCGCCAACCCCCGGCAGACGCGGACAGATTGGCGGACTTCGGGTTGTGGCACCACGCCCCTTGCCGTCGCCTTGCGGCTTTGGGCAATGAATAGGTTCCAAATCCCATTGGATTTGGAACTTGATGACCCTTCCACTGGAAGGGTCATCAGACGGTTTCCCTGCACCTTTCAGTCAGGGCGCGCGATAGCGCCATTGCCGCGACAGGGTGGTTTCCCTTTTGCCCCCTATGCCTTAGAACCTCCGTCAAAGATCAAAGGGGCGCGGGATGGATCACTTTCAGTATAAAAACGGCGTGCTGATGGCCGAGGATGTCGCCCTGTCCGACATCGCCGCGGCGGTTGGCACGCCGTTCTACGTCTATTCCGCAGCCACCCTGACCCGCCATTACGCCTTGTTCACCGAGGCCCTGTCGCCCCTGCCGCATCAGGTCTGCTTTGCGATCAAATCGCTGTCGAATGTCGCAGTGCTGAAGCTGCTGGGCGATCTGGGGGCGGGGATGGATGTGGTGTCGATGGGCGAATATCTGCGCGCCCGCGCCGCCGGGGTGCCGGGGTGCCGCATCGTATTTTCCGGCGTCGGCAAGACCGGTGCTGAAATGCGGCTGGCGCTGGAGGGCGGGATCCGCCAGTTCAACGTTGAAAGCGAGCCGGAATTGCTGGTGCTGTCGCAGGTCGCCAGCGGCATGGGTAAGGTCGCGCCGATCACCATCCGGGTGAACCCGGATGTGGACGCCAAAACCCATGAAAAGATCGCCACCGGCAAAAAGGAAAACAAATTCGGCATCCCGATTTCCCGCGCGGTTGAGGTCTATGCGCTGGCGGCCAGTTTGCCGGGGCTGCAGGTGGTGGGGATCGACGTGCATATCGGCAGCCAGTTGACCGACCTTGCGCCGTTTGAAGAAGCCTATACCAAGGTCGCCGCCTTGTGCGAAACCCTGCGCGCGGCGGGGCATCAGATCGACCGGCTGGATCTTGGCGGCGGGCTTGGCATTCCTTACGAGCGGTCCAACACCGCGCCGCCCTTGCCGCTGGACTACGGCGCGATGATCAAGCGGGTTCTGGGGCATCTGGGTTGCGAGATAGAGATCGAACCGGGGCGGCTGATTTCGGGCAATGCCGGGCTGCTGGTGACGGAAGTGATTTACCACAAAGCGGGCGAGGACCGCGATTTCCTGATCGTCGATGCGGCGATGAACGATCTGGTGCGCCCGTCGATGTACGGCGCGCATCATGACATCGTGCCGGTGATCGAACCCGCCCCCGGTGCGGAAAAGCTGACCTATGACGTGGTTGGCCCGGTCTGCGAAACCGGCGACACCTTTGCCAAGGCCCGCGCGCTGACCGCGCTGACCGCCGGGGATCTGATCGCGTTCCGGTCCGCCGGGGCTTATGGCGCGGTGATGGCCAGCGAGTATAATTCGCGTCCGCTGGTGCCAGAAGTGCTGGTGCGCGGTGATCAATTCGCCGTCATCCGCGCCCGCCCTACCTATGATCAGATGATCGCGCGCGATAGCATTCCGGAATGGTTGTGACGACAAGAGTATGACAACAGGCATCAGCGACAGTCTTTGGCGGCAGATCCGGTGGCCCTATCGGCTGACCCTGCTTGGCCTTTGGGCGGAACGGCTGACCCATGCCTTTTGGCCTTTGTGGACGCTGGCGCTGGCCGCCGTGGCGGGGTTTGGCTTTCACCTTGACGAGATCCTGACGATTGAAGCCTGGTGGTTCGGGCTGGTGTCGCTGTGCGCGGCGGCGGTCTGGGCGCTGGGCCGGGGCATCTGGGGCTTTCGTGCGCCGCGACGTGCCGAGACGCTGGCCCGGCTGGACAGCCGGCTGAAGGGCTCCCCGCTGCAAGCGCTGACCGACACGCAGGCGCTGGGGCTGACCGATGATGACAGCCGCGCACTATGGGCCGCGCATCAGACCCGCATGGCCGACCGCGCCCGCACCGCCAAAGCGGTTGAACCGAACCTGCGTCTGTCTCGCGCCGATCCTTTTGCGCTGCGTTATGTGGCGCTGACCGCCTTTGTGATGACGCTGCTGTTCGGATCGGTGTTGCGCGTGGCGTGGCTGGTTCCGGCAGGCCTGCCGGGTGCGGATGCCGTCATCGCCGGCCCGTCATGGGAGGGCTGGGCCGAGCCGCCGTTTTACACCGCCAAGCCCCGGCTTTACCTGAACGATCAGCCCGAAGGCGCGCTAAGTCTGCCCACAGGCACCAAACTGGTGATCCGGCTGTATGGCACGCCGGGCGATCTGATCTTGTCGGAAACCATCTGGGGGCGGGTGGATGGCACCCCGGCTTCGGCGGCAGAACAGGTTCTGATCGTCACAAAATCCGGCGAATTGTCGATCAAGGGCGATGGCGGGCGGTCCTGGCAGGTCACCGCCGTCACCGACACGCCGCCGGTCTTGTCGCTGGAAGGCAGCATTGGGCGGCAGGCGGATGGCAAGTTTACCCAGAAATTCAAGGCCAGCGATGATTACGGCGTCGCGGCTGGACAGGTCACCATTTCGCTCGATTTGGGCGCGGTGGACCGGCGCTTTGGCCTGACGGTTGACCCCGAAACCGTGGCCCCTGTCACGCTGGATCTGCCGATGCCGATCCGGGGCAGTCGCAAAGCCTTTGCCGAGGAATTGAAGGATGACCTGTCGGAATCGGTTCTGGCCAATCTGCCGGTGACCTTGACCTATTCGGTCAGCGATGCCGCCACGCAGGATTTTGCGCTGGACCCGGTGGCGATGATCCTGCCCGGACGGCGGTTCTTTGACCCGCTGGCGGCGGCGGTGGTGGAGATGCGCCGCGATCTGCTGTGGAACCGCGCCAATGCGCCGCGCGTGGTGCAGGTGATGAAGGCGATGACCAACCGCCCCGAGGAATTGATCCGCAACCAGCGCGCCTATTTGCGGCTGCGGGTGCTGATCCGGGATCTGGACAGCAAACAGGCGGCCTTGGCGGCAGATGACCGCGACGCCATGGCGTCAGAGCTTTGGGCCATCGCGCTGATGATCGAGGAGGGCGACCTTGCCTCGGCGCTGGAGCGGTTGCAGCGCGCGCAGGACCGTCTGGACGAGGCGATCAAGCGCGGTGCCTCGGCTGAAGAGATTCAGGAATTGATGGACGAGATGCGGCAGGCCTTGGACAAATACCTGTCCGAACTGGCCGAACAGCAGGGCGAGCAGGGGCAGGAAAACGCCCAGAACGGCGGGCCGCAGATGCAGATGTCGGCGGATCAGTTGCAGGAAATGTTCGACAAGCTGCAAGAGCTGATGGAACAGGGCAAGACCGCAGAAGCCGCCGAGTTGATG
>JANNBI010000470.1:0-4236 GCA_031385345.1 Paracoccaceae bacterium
TTGGATTCCATATGCCGGTCCCAACTGGTGCGGGTGGCCGTGGGCAGACTGTCATATTCAAAGATCGAGGCATTGTTGACCAGAACCGTCAGCGCCCCCCCCAGCGCCTGCGCCGCGCGGGGGATCAGCGCCTGAACCTGCGCCTCGTCCAGAAGGTCGGCCTGCAAGGCCACTGCCCGCCGCCCCAAGGCGCGGATCTGGGCGCAGGTTTCCTCGGCATCGGTGGCGGAACTGGCGAAATGCACCGCCACATCATAGCCTTGGCCAGCCAGATAGACCGCCATCGCCCGACCCAGCCGCTTCCCCGCGCCCGTCACCAATGCCCGCATCACTTGCCCCCGCAGCCGCAGACGGATGTCCCGATCTGGTATTTGCCGCATCTGGGGCAGGTCTTGGTCTTGGCAAGAGGCAGGCGCTTTTTGGCGGCCTTGGTCAGCGCGCCGGGAAACAGGGCGTTGCCGATCATGCCGATCACCAGCATCACCAGCAGAAAAACCAGAACCGCCTTGACGATCATCTACAGACCGAACCTTCCCCAGGCCGCGCGATCTTCGACCGCTTGCAGCGCATCCTCGGCCAACCGCAATCCGAACCGGCTAAGGAGCCCGCGCTTTTGGCCCAACGGCAGCAGCGAAACCTTGTCTCCGAAGATCTCTTTCATCTTTGGCACCAGATGCGCCACGCCGTCGGCCAGCCCCAGCGCCACCGCCTGCTGACCAACCCAAATATCGGCGTTGAACAGGTCGCCCCCGGTCAGCCGCGCCCCGCGCCGCGCCCGGACATGGGCGATAAAGGCCTCGTGGATCGGAGTCTGGATCGCCTTGATCCGGTCCACATCCTCGGGCTTTTGCGGCAAGAACGGGTCGGCCAGACTTTTGGACGCCCCCGCCGTGATCACCCGGCGTTCCACCCCCTGCCGGGCCATCAACTCGGCAAAGCCAAAGCTGGACGAGATCACCCCGATCGATCCGACGATAGAGCTGTCATCCACCCAGATCTGATCGCCCGCGCAGGCCAGCCAATAACCGCCCGACGCGGCCACATCTTCGACAAAGGCATGAACCGTCACCGATTTTTCGCGGGCAAGGCGCTGGATCCTTGCGGCGATCAGGCTGGATTGCACCGGCGACCCACCGGGCGAATTGATCACCAGCGCCACCGCCGCCGGTTTCATCCGGAAGGCCTTTTCGATCAGGGGCGCCAGTGCGGCATCGTTCAACCCGCGCGACCCGGTGCTGATGGTGCCCGACAGGCGGATCACCGGCACAAGGGGGGGATGCTTTAGAAAGGGGATATATCGTTTCATGACCCAGAGGTAAGCGCCGGACAGGCCATGCGCAACCCTTTCAAAACCGCCCGACGCCGGGATACGCCACCCTTGATCCAGCAACCGGGACTTGCGTGGCGCGCCATTCCCCGCCACCTTGGCCCAATGATCGACAAGCTGGAAATGTTCATCGCCTTGGCCTCGGAACGCCATTTCGGCCGCGCGGCCGAGGTGTGCCGCATCACGCAGCCCACCCTGTCCAGCGCCATCCGCCAGCTAGAGGATAATCTGGGCGTGCAACTGGTGTTTCGCGGCTCTCGGTTTCAAGGGTTAACGCCGGAAGGTCAGCGCGTGCTGGATTGGGCGCGGCGGATCGTAGGCGACATGCGGGCGCTGAAGGACGAAATGCGCACGGTTCACGCCGGACTGTCGGGAAATTTGCGCATCGGGGTGATCCCGACCTCATTGGCGATGGTGGCCGATCTGACCGCCCCCTTCACCGCGCGCCATCCCAACGTCCGCGTCAGCATCCTGTCGCGGACCTCGGCAGAAATTCTGGATGGGATCGAAAGTCTGGGTCTGGACGCCGGCATCACCTATCTGGACAACGAACCCTTGGGCCGGGTGTCGCAGATCCCCTTGTACACCGAGTTCTATAGATTTCTGTGTACCAATGCCTCGCCCCTCGCGCAGCGCAAATCAGTCACTTGGGCCGAAGTGGCTCAAGAACCCTTGTGTCTGTTGACCGCCGACATGCAGAACCGCCGCATCGTCAATCAACATCTGGGAGAGGCCGGAGCGCGGGTTAACGCCATGGTTGAATCAAACTCCACCATCGCGCTGATTTCCCATGTGAAATCAGGGACTTGGTCATCTGTCGTGCCGATGAAACTGGCCGAAATGTTCGTCGGGCAAAATCTGGTCGCCATCCCGATCACCGACCCAGAGGCTGAACATCTGGTCGGCCTGATCACCCCCAAACGTGATCCGCAAACCCCGGTTCTACAGGCGCTGATCGACGAAGCGGTGCGTCTGGGCCTGTGGCGCAATCGATAGAAATCTTCAATCGATTAATAAAAGCTTTCTATCGAATTGTACGCTTGAACAACAAGCCCGCCAGATCTCTTGATAGACGATATCTATCAACTGACGGGATATCGATATTGATTTCTCTATCAAACCCCGTATCACGGGCGCAGGCCATCAAAAGGGCGTGTCCATGCTTGATTCCGTGCAATCCAAAGAGCGGGTGGAAGAAATTCTGACGCGGCATCAGGGGATGGAGGGGGCACTTTTGCCGATCCTGCACGCCGTTCAAGCCGAATTTGGCCACGTCCCGCAGGACAGCCTGCCGGTGATCGCCAAGGCCCTGAACATCAGCCGCGCCGAGGTGCATGGCGTGATGTCCTTTTACCATGATTTCCGCGAAAAGCCCGCTGGCCGCCACGTGGTCAAACTCTGCCGCGCCGAATCCTGTCAGGCCATGGGTGCCGAAGCGCTGGCCACGCAGGCGCAAAACCTGCTGGGTGTGGACTGGCACGGCACCACCCCGGATGCCCGCGTCACGCTGGAACCGGTGTTTTGTCTGGGCCTCTGCGCCTGCGGTCCTGCCGCGATCATCGACGGAAAATTGGTCGCTCGTCTGACCACGGCCAAGCTGACCCAGATCATCGAGGGGCTGAAATGAAAATCTTTCTGCCACTGGACAGCGTCGCCGTCGCCCTTGGCGCCGATGACATCGCCCACGCCATCCATCTGCATGCCCAAGCCAAGGGCATCGCGGTGCAACTGGTCCGCAATGGCTCGCGCGGGATGGTCTGGTTGGAACCGCTGGTCGAGGTGGAAACCCCGACGGGCCGCATGGCCTTTGGCCCGATGGATCTGTCCGATGTGCCGGCGCTGTTTGGCGATCTGGCCGCCCATCCCAAGGCACTTGGCCGGACCGATGCCCTGCCTTGGCTGGCGGCGCAGACCCGTCTGACCTTTGCCCGCGTCGGCGTGATCGACCCTTTGTCGCTGCCCGATTACCGCGCGCAGGGCGGACTGACCGGCATGACCCGCGCCTTGGACATGGCCGCAAGTGACATTGTGGCCGAGGTGACAGCCTCTGGCCTGCGGGGCCGGGGCGGGGCCGGATTTCCCACCGGGATCAAGTGGAAAACCGTGTCCGAGGCGAAGGCTGACCGCAAATATATCGTCTGCAACGCCGATGAAGGCGACAGCGCCACTTTCGCGGACCGCATGTTGATGGAAGGTGACCCCTTTACCCTGATCGAAGGCATGATCATCGCGGGTTTGGCGACCGGGGCCACCAAGGGATTTGTGTACATCCGTTCGGAATACCCCGTCGCCATCCGCGTGATGCAGGATGCCGTGGTAATTGCGCAGGCCGAAGGGCTGCTGGGCACCGCCGTTCTGGGCCGCGGCCCGGCCTTTGACATTGAAATCCGCATCGGCGCCGGGGCCTATGTCTGCGGCGAGGAAACCTCGCTGCTGAACTCGCTTGAAGGCAAACGCGGCGTGGTCCGCGCCAAGCCGCCCCTCCCCGCGCTGGAGGGGTTCTTGGGCAAGCCAACCGTGGTCAACAACGTCATCTCCCTCGCCTCGATCCCGGTGATCTTTGAAAAAGGTGCCGAGTTCTACAAGAATTTCGGCCTTGGCCGGTCGCGCGGAACGATCCCGCTGCAAATCGCCGGAAACGTAAAACATGGCGGTCTGTTTGAGGTGGCCTTCGGCCTGTCCCTTGGTGAAATCGTTGACAAAATCGCCGGTGGCACAGCCTCGGGTCGGCCCGTGAAGGCGGTGCAGGTAGGGGGGCCCTTGGGCGCCTATTTCCCCCGCGCGCTGTTCGACACGCCCTTCGGATACGAAGAGTTTGCCGGCAAGGACGGGTTGATCGGCCATGCCGGATTGACGGTGTTTGACGACAGCGCCGACATGCTGGCGCAGGCCCGCTTTGCTATGGAATT
>JANNBI010000428.1:0-2946 GCA_031385345.1 Paracoccaceae bacterium
CCCAGATACAGAAACGGCGGATGAAAGGCCAAACCGGGATCCTGCAACAAGGGGTTCAGATCGCCGCCATTCATCGGCGGGCTGGCCAGCCGCAGGAAGGGGTTGGAGGTGAACAGCATAAAGGCCAGAAACGCCGCCCCGATCGCGCCTTGCACCGCCAGAACCCGCGCCTTCAACCGCAAGGGCAGGTTCTGCCCGAACCAGACAGCCGAGGCTGAAAACCCCGCCAGCGCCAGCACCCACAGCAACAGCGACCCCTCATGATTGCCCCAGACCCCGGCAATCTTGTACAGCAGCGGCTTCAAGGTATGCGAATTGTTGACCACCAGCGCGAGCGAGAAGTCCGAGGTCACAAAGGCCAGCGTCAGCGCCCCGAACGACGCCGCAATCAGCACGAATTGCACCACCGCCGCCGGTCCCGCCAGCCCCATCAGCCGGACGTCATCGCGCTGCGCCCCCCAGATCGGCAGCGTGCATTGCACCAGCGCCACCGCCAAAGCCAGCACCAGCGCGAAATGTCCCAGCTCAACAATCATCGGCCCCACCTGCGTAACATTTTCCGCATTGTAGGCCCCCTGCCCGCAGCTTCAACGTCAAACCGCAGCCCTCGCGCCCCTGTGACGATATGCACCCGACCTTCAAGCGTCGCCCCACCTTCATCTTGACGGAAATATGCCTCGGGGGGTTGGGGGGGCAGAAGGCCCCCCCATTGGTCTACCGCCGGCCCGCCCGCCGCGTTGACAGCAAAAGATTTGTCTCCGATGTCATCACCCCTTCCAGATTGCGGATGCGGTGGATCACCTCGTCCAGCTCCAGCAAGGTCTGCGTCGCCAGTTCCGCAATCAGATCCCATTTGCCATTGGTCGAATGCACCGCCATCACCGCCGGGATTCCGGTCAGCCGCGCCATGACCTTTTCGCCACCCCGCCCTTCGATCCCGATCATCATCAGCCCGCGCACCGGGGCCGCCGTCACATCGCTGCGGGTCTGCACCGAAAAGCCCGCGATCTCGCCGCGGGTGATCAGACGTTCCATCCTTGCGCGCACCGTGGCGCGGCTCAACTCCATCCGCGCCGCCAGATCCGACAGGGACGCCCGCCCATCCCGGCGCAATTCCGCAATCAACCTTTGGTCCACATCATCCATTTTGCACCTATCCCCTGCCCACTCTGCGCGAACCCCTGTCCAATCCGGGATAAATGCGGATAGGATTCGCCGCAAGATGGAAAGACCTTGACCCGAAGTTTGGAGATGACATGGCACAGTGCATTCTGATCGGCGCCCCGATTGACGCGGGGCAAAAGCGCGCGGGCTGCCTGATGGGGCCCGCCGCCTTCCGGGTTGCGGGCCTTGCGCGCGAAGTGCAGGGTCTGGGCCACGGGGTTCAGGATTGGGGCGATCTGGTGCTGGGCGACCTGCCCGACGCCACCTGCGCCAACCCCGTCGTGCAATCCCTGCCGCAGGTTCTGGCCTGGACCGATCTTCTGGCCGACAAGGTCGATGATGCCCTGTCGCAAGGCGGTCTGCCGATTATCCTTGGCGGCGATCATTCGCTGGCCTTGGGCTCTGTCTCGGGCGCTGCGACCTATGCCAAGCGCGTCGGTCGCCCCCTGTTCCTGCTGTGGCTGGACGCCCACAGCGATTTTCACACCCCGATGACCACGACCTCGGGCAATCTGCACGGCACCCCCGTCGCCTATATCTCGGGCCGCGACGGGTTTGAGGATTTCCCCCCCTTCCCCGCCCCGATCCCGCCGCAGCGCATCTGCCTTTACGGCATCCGCTCGGTTGATCCGGCGGAACACGCGGCCCTGCTGAAGGCCGACCATGCGATCAACGACATGCGGGTGCTGGACGAACGCGGCATCGTCGCCCCCTTGCGCGAATTTCTGGCCGAGGTGCGCGCGGCCGGTGGCCTGCTGCATGTCTCGCTGGATGTGGATTTCCTTGACCCCTCCATCGCACCGGCGGTCGGCACCACGGTTCCCGGCGGCACGACGTTTCGCGAAGCGCATCTGGTGATGGAATTGCTGCACGAATCCGGCCTTGTCACCTCTTTGGATCTGGTCGAACTGAACCCCTTTCTGGACGAGCGCGGCAAAACCGCCAAGCTGATGGTCGATCTGGTCGGCAGCCTGATGGGCAAAAAGGTCTTTGACCGCCCAACCCGCAGTTATTGATAGGAAATCCCATGTCCCCGCAGCCGTCAAAACAAGCCTACGTCCCCTTCGTCTCGGTCGACAAGATGATGAAACTGGTCCATCACATCGGGATCGAACAGTTCATGGCCGATCTGGTGGTCGAGATTGAAGAGGATTTTCGCCGCTGGGCGCTGTTTGACAAGACGCCGCGCGTGGCCAGTCATTCCGATGTCGGCGTGATCGAACTGATGCCCACCTCGGACGGCGAAACCTATGGGTTCAAATATGTGAACGGCCATCCGTCCAACACCAAGGCGGGCTTGCAGACCGTGACCGCCTTTGGCCTTCTGGCCGATGTGGCCACAGGCTATCCGCTTTTGCTGTCGGAAATGACCATCCTGACCGCGCTGCGCACCGCCGCAACCAGCGCCATGGCCGCCAAATGGCTGGCCCCGAAGAATGCCACGACAATGGCGCTCATCGGCAATGGCGCGCAGGCCGAATTTCAGGCGCTGGCGTTCAAGGCCGTCTGCGGCGTGACCGAGGTGCGCTTGTATGACATCGACCCCGCCGCCACCGCCAAATGCGCGCGCAATCTGGCCGGGCGCGGGCTGTCGGTTGTATCCTGCGCCACGCCCGAAGCCGCGATCCTTGGCGCGCAGATCATCACCACGGTCACGGCGGACAAACAATCTGCCACGATCCTGACCGACAACATGGTCGGCGCGGGGGTGCATATCAACGCGGTCGGCGGCGATTGCCCCGGCAAGTCCGAATTGCACCGCGATTTTCTGCTGAGCTCGGG
>JANNBI010000480.1:0-3156 GCA_031385345.1 Paracoccaceae bacterium
CGGATTTTTCGCGCAGCTCGCTCATCAGATCCAAGGTCAATGAGGTTTTCAGCTTGATCCGGAAGGCCCAGGCCGCCGCCTCGCGCAGCCAGACATCGCCAGCCCCCCGCCCCGCCGCGTTCAGAACCGCAGCGCAGGCGCGTTCGCACGGGCTTTCGCCGCGCGGAAAATCCGGGTCAACCGCCAGATCCAGCGATAGAAACCCCTCATTCTGACCGCGCAGCATGGCCAGAACCCTGTGGCTGGGCGCGGTCGCCCAAGCCTCATTATGCGCGAAGTAATCCGAGAATTTGGCGCCTTCGACCTCTTTGCCCGCTATCGCCTTGCAGGCCAACCGACCGACCTGTTTCATATGGCTGCGCAACCGGCCCAGAAGTTCGGCGTTCTCGGCCAGACCTTCGGTGATGATGTCGCGCGCACCCTCCAGCGCCGCCTTGGTGTCGGGAACCGCCTCGCTGACATAGGCCCGGGCCAATTCAACCGGATCTGCCAACCGTGCGGCCAGAATGGCATCGACCAGCGGTTGCAGCCCGTTTTCCCGCGCGATCATCGCTTTGCTGCGCCGTTTGGGTTTGAAGGGCAGATAGATATCTTCCAACTCGGATTTGGTTGCCGCTCGCCCGATCGACAGCGCCAGCGCATCGGTCATCTTGCCCTGTTCGGTGATCGACCCCGCAATAGTGGCGCGCCGCGCTTCCATCTCGCGCAGATAGGTCAGACGTTCGGCCAGATTGCGCAGCTGCGTGTCATCCAAGCCCCCCGTCACCTCTTTGCGATAGCGCGCGATGAACGGCACCGTCGCCCCGCCATCCAACAGATCAACCGCTGACGCGACCTGCGCCAAGCTGGCCGCGATTTCTGTGGCGATCTGACGGGCGATGCGGGTGGCGGTGGCGTCGGTCATGCGAATCCTCGGGGTCTGATGCAGCGTCAACCATAGGGGCTGACCCCGCATAGGCAAAGGTCCGGCGGCGCTGACGGCACGCTTTGGGCGGATAAGGCGGGGGAAGGATGGTACCACGTCCCCGGCTCGAACGGGGGACCCCTAGATCCACAATCTAGTGCTCTAACCAACTGAGCTAACGCGGCACGCAAGCGCCGATTTAACGCCGCCCGATACGGATTGCAAGAGAAGGATTGCCATAAAACTCTGCCCGCGCTACCCCCGGAACAGCACGAAAATCAGAGGGCGTCATGGGCATCGACAAGCAAAGCGACATCGCGGCAAATATTCAGATCGGCCCGACCGACATCGGCATGGTGCGCATCTATATCGAGGCCGAGGGCGGGGTCGAACTGCCTTTGGATTTTGACCCGGACGAGGCGGACGAAATTGCCGAAGAACTGCGCGCCGCCGCCGAGGCCGCGCGTCTGATGGCCAGCGGCGGCAAACCCCGCAAGAAACGCTGACCCTTTAACCGCTGCCCCGACTGCCGCTAAAGCGCCACCAACCCCGCCACGCCCGGATCACGGTAGCCTTGCAACCGGCTGGCCGCATGGCGGGCGAATTTCTGCATCATCACCTTGCGCCGCGCCGGGGCCAGCGGGGTTTCCGGACCCATTCGCACGAATTCCGCATCATAGGCATCGCACAGGATCAGACCCGTGCCTTCGGGCAGCAACTCTACCGGGAAATCACCGCCAACCGCCCAGAAAAACCGGTCGCTCCACTCCAGATACTTGTGCCATTTTTGATCGGCCATGAAATCCGCCCGGCTGGATTTGCACTCGATCACCCAGATCTCGCCCTTTGGCCCCAGCGCCAGCAGATCCACCCGCAGCCCCGGAATGGGCACGAATTCTTCGACCGAGACGAAATCGAACTGCCGCAACGCCCGCGCCACGCCGCGCGCCAACCGCTGACCCGGCATCGGGGGCAGACTGTCAGGCGACAGGATCTCGGCGCGCAGGGGCAAGGGGGCATCCATCGCCAAATCATGAACGAAAGATGAACAGATGGCAAGATGGTGCCGGAAAAGTTACGGGACTTTACGCAGCGTCCAATTCGGCCTAGGCCAAGGCCCAACACGGACAGGAGGACGCGATGAAATTAAGCGAACATATGAGCCGGTCCGGCGTTGGCCTGTTTCGCTGGCGCAGCTATCTGCCCTTGGTTTTTGTGCCGTTCCTGATCTATGCCGCCTTCATGGGCGAACAGGTAGAGGCCGTTCTGGGCGAACCCTTTGGCGACTTCTATGAAATCGCCTGTATCGGATTGGTGATCTTTGGTCAGGGCCTGCGGATCTGGACCGTGGGCCATGTGCCGCGCGGCACCTCGGGGCGTAATGTTCATGGCCAACTGGCCGAAACCCTGAACACCACCGGCATCTATTCGGTGGTGCGCAACCCTTTGTATCTGGCCAATTGCCTGATGTATCTGGGCGTCGCCCTGTTCAGCCAGAACCTGTTTGTGGCGCTGGTGGTGGTTTTGGTCCTGATCCCCTATTACGAGCGGATCATCGCCGCAGAAGAGGCGTTCCTGTCGGAAAAATTCGGCGCCGTTTATGACGACTGGGCCGCGCGCACCCCGGCTTTCATCCCAAGACTTTCAGGATGGGTGCCTTCCGCCCTGACCTTCAGCTGGCGCACGGTGATCCGGCGCGAGCAATCTTCGATCTACGGCGCGGTGCTGGTGCTGTATCTGATGGAACTTGGCCTTAGCAAACTTAGCGCCACGCCCGAACCGATGGATCCGGTCTGGAATTGGGTACTGGCCTTGGCAACCGTGCTTGAAATAGCCGCCTTCCTGATCAAGACCCGGACCCGGCTGCTGTCCGTCCTCGAACGTTAAGACCTCGCGAACCGAAAGCCGCCGCGCTATCACCTTGTGCTGCAAGGGCAGAGCGCCTATCTGTTGTCTTGGCGGGTGCTGCTCTTCGCGTGTGGGCCAACTTTTCCAGTGGCCGATAAGCAAATGAACGGGAACTGGCTCTGGTAGGATTCCGGTCCTGCTACCTGGTGCCCACCTGAGACCTCTGGCTCTCGGGAAAACACACGGTCCCACGGCCGCTGCGGGCCCGCCACCTTTTCGCTTCGCAGACTGATCTACTGACGTTTTGTCGGATTGGTCACTCGGATCGGGATCATCTTGCCCTGATCAGGGTCGTCCTGACCCATCGACATGATGGTGATGGCAAATTGCACCCCACCAAACAG
>JANNBI010000495.1:0-18188 GCA_031385345.1 Paracoccaceae bacterium
CCCCTTCGTCTATCAGAGCAAGAGATCGGCGGCGAGGGCCGGAAGATCGTCAAACCGCGCCAAAAGCGCATCCGGGCGCAAACGTGCGACGCCCGGACCTTCGGGCCCGAAGGCGACAAGAGCCACCGGAACCCCCGCCGCCCGTGCAGTCAAAACATCGGTTTCCGTGTCGCCCAGCAAAAATGACCGCGCCAGACTACCACCCGCTAGATGGACCGCCGCCAGATAGGGGGCGGGGTCGGGCTTGCGTTGCGGCAAGGTATCGGCGCCCACCAGCGCCCCGAACATGCCCCGAATGCCCAACCTAGTGGTCAAGGTTTCCGCCAGATCCTGCGGTTTGTTGGTGCAGATCGCCAGTGCATAGCCTTGCGAACGCAGGGTGGTCAGGGCAGCGACCGCACCGGGATAAAGCCGCGTGTGAGTGTCGATCCCGAAGGCATAGGCAGCCAGCAGCACCGGATATTCCTGCGCAACTCTGTCCTCGTCCCAAGCCAATCCCAAGCGGGTCGCCCCCAACCGCAACATTGCCCGCCCACCCTGAAATGCCGTCAGGCTGTCGGCCTGATCCAAAGGCGATCCCAACCCCAACCCGATAAAACAGGCATTGGCAGCCGCCAACAAATCCTGCGAGGTATCGGCCAGCGTTCCATCCAGATCAAAGACAACCGTGCGCACCTTGTAACACCTCGTGAGGGGCCAACCCCTTGCCAGCCCGCGATCCTTCGGTAAAACGGGCGCAACAATAAAGGAAGGGGCAGGATGTCGGTTTCATTGATCGTATTGGCGGCGGGAATGGGCACCCGGATGAATTCCGAGGTGCCAAAAGTACTGCATCAGATCGGCGCGGCCCCTTTGCTGCATCACGCGATGGCGGCCGGGATGGCGCTGGACCCGGCACAGATCGTGGTGGTGACCGGACATGGCGCGGCAGATGTGGCCAAGGCGGCGCTGGCCTTTGAAAGCTCTGCCCAAACCGTTGTGCAAGTGCCTCAACTGGGTACCGCCCATGCCGTGGCGCAAGCGGCCCCTCTGTTGGCCGATCAGTCCGGTGATGTGATTGTTCTTTACGGCGATACCCCGTTCATTCGTGTCGAAACGCTGGAACGGATGATCGAGGCGCGTCAACGTCACGCGGTCGTGGTTCTGGGCTTCACGGCGCAGGATCCGGGTCGGTATGGCCGGTTGATTGCCGAAGGTGAAGATCTGCGCCGCATCGTCGAATTCAAAGAGGCATCGGATGAGGAACTTGCCATAAGCCTTTGTAATTCTGGTGTGATATGCGCATCTGTCAAGGACATGTTCGCGCTGGTGGCGGCTGTCGGCAATGACAATGCAACACAGGAATTCTATCTGACCGACATCGTGGAAATCGCCCGCACGCAGGGGTTGTCAGCCGGTGTCGTGCGCTGCGACGAGGCCGAGACATTGGGTATCAATACCCGCGCCCAACTGGCGCAGGCCGAGGCAGCGTTTCAGACTAAGATGCGGGCCGAAGCGATGGAGGCTGGCGTCACACTGACCGCGCCCGAAACCGTGTTTTTTGCGCTCGACACCTTTATCGGACGCGACACGCTGATCGGTCCCAATGTGATTTTCGGACCCCGCGTCACCATCGAATCCGGGGCTGAAATCAAGGGATTTTGCCATCTGGAGGGCTGCCACATCTCTCGCGGCGCCTCGGTTGGGCCGTTTGCGCGGCTGCGTCCCGGTGCGGAACTGGCCGAGGATGTGCATGTCGGCAACTTCGTCGAAATCAAAAACGCCATTCTGGACGAGGGGGTCAAGGTTGGTCATCTGACGTATCTCGGCGATGCCCATGTCGGTGAGTTCACCAATATCGGCGCGGGCACTGTCACCTGCAACTACGACGGAGTGATGAAACACCGCACCGTGATCGGCAAGAATGTCTTTATCGGGTCCGATACGATGCTGGTGGCCCCGGTGACGGTGGGGGACGGGGCGCTGACGGGGTCAGGCTCGGTCATCACGCAGGACGTGCCAGCGGATGCAATTGCGATTGGCCGGGCCAAACAGGTCAATAGGCTGGGGCTGGCAAGCGTGCTGTTTGCAAAACTAAGGGCGGCAAAAGCTGCCAAGAAGGGTCAGTAAATGTGTGGAATTGTTGGAGTACTGGGCAATCACGAGGCAGCACCGCTGCTGGTTGAGGCGCTGAAACGGCTTGAATATCGCGGCTATGACAGTGCCGGCATCGCGACAGTGAACAAAGGGCAGCTGGACCGCCGCCGCGCGGTGGGCAAATTGGTCAATCTGTCGGATCTGCTGGTGCATCAACCATTGGCGGGCAAATCCGGTATTGGTCATACCCGTTGGGCTACGCATGGTGCGGCCACCACGATCAACGCCCATCCCCATAAATCCGGCCCGGTTGCCGTGGTTCACAACGGCATCATTGAGAACTTCCGTGAGTTGCGGGCCGAGATGACCAAGGCCGGACTTGCCTTTGAATCTGATACGGACACCGAAACTGTTGCCCTTCTGACCCGGTTTCATCTGGATCAGGGGCATAGTCCCACCGACGCCGTCCGCGCCACCCTTGCCCGTCTGCACGGCGCCTTTGCTCTGTGCTTTCTGTTCGATGGCGAAGATGATCTGATGATTGCCGCGCGCAAGGGCTCTCCCCTTGCCATCGGTCACGGGTCGGGCGAGATGTTCGTCGGATCAGACGCGATCGCCTTGGCGCCGATGACCGACCGCATCACCTATCTGGAAGAGGGTGACTGGGCAGTGATCACCCGCAATGGGGCGACGATCCATGACGCCGAGGGGCGGTTGGCCAACCGGGCCGAAACCCGGATCCAGATCGACCAGACCCGGATCGAAAAGGCCGGATACAAACATTTCATGGCTAAAGAGATCGCGGAGCAGCCGGTGGTCTTAGCCGACGCGCTGCGCCATTACATCCGCGACGGCAAGTTGAACCTGCCGCAAGAGGTTGATTTCACGAAGGTTGACCGGATCAGCATGGTCGCTTGTGGAACCGCGTCTTACGCCTGCCATGTGGCGAAATACTGGTTTGAACAGATCGCGGGACTGGCGGCAGAGGTCGATGTGGCCTCGGAATTCCGCTACCGCGAGCCGGTTTTGTCCGACAAATCTTGGGCGGTCTTTGTCAGCCAGTCGGGTGAGACCGCCGATACTTTGGCGGCGCTGCGATACTGTCTGGGCAAGGTGGCCAAGGTGGCGGCTGTGGTCAACGTGCCGACGTCCTCCATCGCGCGCGAGGCGGATCTGGCGCTGCCGATCCTTGCCGGGGTCGAAGTGGGCGTGGCATCGACCAAGGCCTTCACCTGCCAGTTGACCGTACTGGCGCTTATGGCGCTGAAGGCGGGATCGGACCGCGGGCGACTGTCGGCGGCGGATTTGAACCAGCACCTGACCGACTTGGCTAGCCTTCCGGGATTGATGAACCATGCCATGGGTTTGTCCGGCGATATTGCGGTGATTGGCGAAGAGCTTGCGCGGGCCCGCGACGTGCTTTTCCTGGGACGCGGCGCGATGTACCCGCTTGCACTAGAGGGAGCATTAAAACTGAAGGAAATCAGCTATATACATGCCGAAGGTTATGCATCGGGTGAACTGAAACACGGTCCGATCGCCCTGATCGACAAGGATGTGCCGGTAATCGTCATGGCGCCGCGCGATGCGCTGTTTGAAAAGACCGTGTCAAACATGCAAGAGGTGATGGCGCGACATGGCAAAGTGCTGCTGATATCCGACGCGCAGGGCATCAAAGAGGCCGGTATGGGCACCTGGCGCACCCTGACCCTGCCGCAGGTTCCCGCCCCCTTTGCGCCGATCCTTTATTCCATTCCGGCGCAGCTTTTTGCCTATCATACCGCGATTGCAAAGGGTACGGACGTCGATCAGCCCCGCAACCTTGCCAAATCGGTGACCGTCGAATGACCACAAGAAAACAGGCCCTGACAGCGCTTTATGCGTTGCAGGATGCGGCCAAGGTGGCCGAGGTCGCCGCCTATCACAAGGTTGACCGGGTCTATCTGGGCATTCCCGTCCCAAAGGTTGAGGAATTGACCAACGCCTGGCGGGCCAGTTGCACCTTGGACGAGCGGATGGATCTGGCCGCCGACCTTTGGGCGTCAAACATCCATGAGGCACGGGTCGCAGCGGCAAAATTGCTGACCCAAGCGCGGATGCGCCCAGATGACAGCCGCGCCTGGGAGTTGATTCAGTCCTGGGTGCCGGAATTTGACGCCTGGGCCATTGCCGATCACGTCTGCATCGCCGGGCAAAAACGGCTGGTGGCCGATCCCAGCCGTGTGGACGCGCTGGAAGCCTGGACCACATCCGAACTGATGTGGGCGCGTCGCGCGGTTCTGGTGATGACCCTGCCCTGGACCAAGATGAACTTTCCCAAAGAGGCCGATCTTGCCATTCGAGAGCGGGTTTTGGACTGGGCCGCGTCCTATGTCGGGGACAAAGACTGGTTCATGCAAAAGGTCGTAGCCTGGTGGATTCGCGATCTGTCCAAGCACGATGCGGCGCGCGCGCAGGGATTTCTGAATGAACATGGCCCCTATATGAAATCTTGGTCGCGCAAAGAGGCGGCAAAATATCTGACGCCGGATGTGGTTGATACGGTGGCTGAGACGGAATTACAGGACCAGCCCCAAGATCAGTCTCCGACTCAATCGGAATAAACCGTCACATCCGGCAAATCAGTCAGGGACAATTCCAACGACCGGAACGCCGCGAAGGACAGCAGGGCCGCGCCGTCAAAAGGCAGCAGTTCGACGGCCACCGTCCGGCCATCCCCGGTTTCGACCCGACCCTTTGCAGCCACGCTGACAAGGGAGGATTTCAGCCAGAACCCCGGCTCGGTTGGTGACCCCAAAGCCACGGTCACGCTGCCTAAGGCCCGCTCTTCGGAGGTGGGGGCGGCTTGTAAAGCCGCGGCCTTTTCAGCCTCGGTCGAAGTGTCTAGGGAGGCCGCCGTTACCCCCTGCCCCAGATCTCCCATCGGATTGGTCGAAACCGCGGCCACTGGCGGCGGTTCGGCCGTGGGCGGTTGGAACAAGGAACAGGCCGACAAAGCGCCCAAGCAGGCAGTCAGCAGGATCGGTCGCAGCGGGTTTTGGGGCATGTGTCGCATAAGTGAAGCCTAAGCCAAGCGCCAACCCCAGCGCAATCGCCTTTCACTCTTGTCGCGCCTAACCTGCGGGCTTACGCTGGGTCTATGGCTGACTTAATTGACCCCTTTCTGCGTCCCATCACCTATTTGCGGCTGTCGGTGACCGACCGCTGCGATTTTCGCTGCACCTATTGCATGACCGAACACATGCAGTTTCTGCCCAAGGCTGATCTGTTGACGCTGGAAGAATTGGATCGTTTATCCTCGGCCTTCGTTCGGCTTGGAGTCAAGAAACTGCGGATCACCGGCGGAGAGCCCTTGGTGCGCAAAGGAATAATGACCTACATGCGCGCGATGTCGCGGCATCTGGTTTCGGGTGCGTTGCAGGAACTGACCCTGACGACGAACGGCTCGCAGTTGACCAAATTTGCAACGGAATTGGCCGATTGCGGGGTGAAACGGATCAATGTGTCTTTGGACACGCTGGATGCCGCCAAATTCACCCAGATCACCCGCTGGGGTCGTCTGCCACAAGTTCTGGAGGGGATCGCGGCCGCCAAAGCTGCCGGGATGCAGGTGAAAATCAACACGGTGGCGCTGAAAGGTTTCAACGAGGCCGAGGTGTTTTCGCTACTAGATTGGTGCGCGGCTGAAGGTCATGACCTGACCTTTATCGAAGTCATGCCGATGGGCGATATGGAGGAAACCTATCGTCTGGGGCAATATTGGTCGCTGGTCGATCTGCGCGCGACGCTGGCGGAACGCTTTACGATGACGCCGCTGCCGCTGCGCACCGGCGGTCCGGCACGTTATGTGCAGCTGGACCAGACCGGGCAAAAGATCGGCTTTATTACGCCGCTGTCGCATAACTTCTGCGAAAGCTGCAACCGGGTGCGGCTGACCTGCACGGGTGAGTTGTACATGTGTCTAGGACAAGAAGACAGCGCCGACCTGCGCGGCGCCTTGCGCGCCAGCCCCGGCGATGCGGGGGTTGAGGCGGCTATCAGGGCAGCGATTGCACTCAAACCAAAAGGGCATGATTTCGACTATTCTCGGCAGAAGGTTGGCGGCCAGATGTCCCGCCATATGAGCCATACCGGCGGCTAAATCCCGACGAAGATTGCCATCAGTGCCAGCGCAGCGGGAACTGTCTGAATGAACAGGATCCTTCGGCTGGCGGTGGCGGCCCCGAAGATACCTGCAGCGGCGATGCAGATCAGGAAAAACACGGCCCACGGCTGCCCTGCCCCGGCGACCGACAGCCAAAGTGACCAGACCAGTCCCGCCGCCAGAAACCCGTTGTACAGGCCCTGATTGGCCGCCAGAACCTTTGTGGCTTTGGCAAACTCGGGTGTAGTGCCAAAGGCCCGTCTTGCACGCGGGGTTTCCCACAAGGCCATATCCAGCACCAATATATACAAATGCAGGGCTGCGATCAGGGATACCAGCAGGGCAGAGATCATCTTCTATCCCCTTGAAAGGGTTACAGTTTAGACCGCGAGGGGATCAGCAGTTGCTGACTGGCACGAAGGCTGCCCGGCGTGGCCAGAACCTCACGGTTTGCGTCAAAAATCGGGTAAAAAAATTGCGGGTTGCCGTAGAACTTCAGCGCCAGCCCCCCCAGACTGTCGCCCGGCTGCACCAGATAGGTCATGTCCTGAATGTCTAAAATCGCGGTTTCCGGCGTGACAAAACTTTCGTCGCTGGAACTGTCGCCCTGTTCTTTGGGCGCATCCAGACCTGTTCTGCCAATCGACGCAATCAAAACCGATGTATCGACGCGGCCGTCGGTGGTGATCAGCATGGTAGGCACCCGCACCGACCCGCGCCCCACCGCCGCATTCAGAAGCCGGTCAATCTGGGCTGGGGTTTGTCCTGCGGCAACGGCACTGGCCAGCAGGGATTCAAGGCTGATTTCTTGGGGAATTGCAGACGGGGCTTGACCGGGGGCGGCCAAGAGATCGGTGGATGCTGGCTGCTCGATAGGGTTTTCGCCCGCTGGGTTGGTGCCGCGAACCCATTCTGTCAACCGGGACCAAGCGCCCGCTTCTGCCACATCTACTTCCGACGCTGCCAGATCCGTCTTGCCGCCAAAAGGCAGGCCCGTGACCAACAAGATAGCCAGAACCGCGACAGCAAGGTAGGCAAGCGCGGGGCGGAGCATTCGGAACTTTCTTGGTTGGGCGGTTTGGGGCCGGGTAAAAACAAACGTCTTGTCAATATCTGGTAGGAAGGCTTTAGCTTTCCGCATCCTTTGCCACGTGGTCCACAGACAGGTTATGCAAAAAAGCATGACCACAAGATATAGCGGTCAGGCCCCGGCAGGTCAATTCGCGATATGGACCTTAGGCAGCAGGCATCCGCGTTTCCACCATGCCCGCATACCAGCTGGATCCGAACGGAATCGCGTCATCGTCAAAGTTGTAAGCCGGGTGATGTACCATCGCGGTATCGCCATTGCCCATGAAGATATAGGCGCCGGGACGTTCCAGAAGCATGAAGGAAAAATCCTCGGCCCCCATCAGCGGCGGGGTGTCGGTATCGACCCTGCCAGAGACACTGTGGGCAACGTCGGCGGCGAAACGGGTGTTCGCCTCGGCATTCACCGTCACCGGATAACCACGCGCGTAATTGACCTCGGCTTTGGCGCCAAAGGTCAGGGCTGTGCCGGCAGCAATCTCGGCAATGCGGCGTTCAACGAAATCCTGCACGGCGAAATCCATCGTGCGCACGGTGCCCTTAAGACGGACCACCTGCGGAATCACGTTATGCGCGGTGCTGTCGGTCTCGACCACGCAGATCGACACCACGACCTGTTTCAACGGATCCACCCCGCGCGAGGCGATGGTTTGCAACGCCACAATCAGGTGGGCCGCGACGACAGTTGTATCGATGCAATCATGCGGTTTGGCGGCATGTCCGCCCTTGCCGGTGATCACGATGTCAATCGTATCAGCGGCGGCCATCATCGCCCCGGCGCGGATGGCGAATTGGCCGATCGGGATTCCGGGCATGTTGTGCATGCCGTAAACCTCTTGGATGCCCCAACGGTCCAACATTCCGTCTGCAACCATCTCACGGCCGCCACCGCCGCCTTCTTCGGCGGGTTGAAAGATCATCACCGCGGTGCCGTCAAAATTTCGGGTTTCCGCCAGATACTTCGCGGCCCCCAACAGCATGGCCGTGTGACCGTCATGGCCACAGGCATGCATCTTGCCATGAGTTTTGGAGGCATAATCGACCCCGGTTTGTTCGATAATCGGCAGGGCGTCCATGTCGGCGCGAAGGCCAACCACGCGGCCCGAGGTGTTGGTTTTGCCCTTGATCACCGCCACAACGCCGGTGCGACCGATGCCAGTGACCACCTCGTCACAGCCAAAGCTGCGGCACAAATCCGCCACGCGGGCGGCGGTGCGATGGACGTCGAACAGCAATTCAGGATGTTCGTGAAAGTCCCGGCGCCAAGCGGTGATTTCGGGCAACAACTCGGCAAAGCGGTTCTTGACGGGCATGGGATGTCTCCTTTTGCCCGAAGTCTCGGTCAAACCGGGATTGGTCGCAAGCCTGTCCGCGACATGCGGTCAGCCAAAGCGCCGCCGCGCGTCAAGGGCCAGACCGGTGCCCACCGACCCCAGCATATCCCCGGTTGCAATCCGGGCCTGCGGCAAGGCGGCGGCGACCAGACCGCGCAACAGCGGCAAACCAGAGGAACCGCCGGTCATGAATACAGTGCCGATCTGATCAGCCTTCAGACCGGCCTGCGCCAGAACAGCGGCAATCGTGGCCGCGATACGCTGCAAGGGGGCTTCAACCGCGCTTTCAAACCCATCGCGACGGGCGATGGGGTTTGGACCGCCGGTCAAAGCGGAAACCTGAAGTCGGGTGGCGGGGGCTTGGGACAGTTCAATCTTCGCAGCCTCGACCGCCATGGCCAGCGCATGGCCGTGACGACCAGCCACAACCTTGATCATGCGGTCGATCAATTCGGGGCGAACCGCCTCCGCCCGCAGCGCCTTCAGATCGGCGGCGATGCGTTGGGTGTACAGAAAGTTGATCCGGTGCCAGGTGGCAAGATCAAGGTAATAATGCCGCGGCATGGTGCCAAGACCGCCCTTGGTGGGGGCAAGATAGCCCAGATGGGGCAAAACCTCAGCCAAGCTAAGCAGGCGGTCAAAATCGGTGCCGCCAACGCGGATGCCGTCATTGGCCAGTATATCGCCGGCGCGGTCGAAGGCGAGGGCGCGGTCGGGAGAGACGCGGACGATAGAGAAGTCCGAGGTGCCGCCACCTATATCGACAATCAAGACCAGTTCTTCGTTTTGGACGGTCTGTTCGTAGTGCAAGGCGGCCGCGATGGGTTCAAACTGAAAACCGACCTCGGCAAAGCCCAGACCCTTGGCAATCTCTTCCAACACCGCCTGCGCGCGGGCGTCGGCCAGATCGTCACCGTCAACGAAATGCACCGGACGGCCCACAATGATGCGGGTCAGGGGGCCGGTCTGTGCGGTTTGCAGCGCCACAAGGTGACGGAAAAACGCGGTCAACACCGCCTTGAACGATACCGACTTTTTGCCGATCGCGGTGCGTTCGTCGATCAGCGAACTGCCGAGAGTGGATTTCAGCGCCCGCATCAGACGGCCATCTTCGCCCTCGACATAAGACGCGATGGCGGCGCGGCCAAAGGTGGGCGGGGCGCCGTCCGCCTCCCAGAACACGGCAGAGGGCAGAGTGACCTCGGCCCCCTCCAGCGGCATCAGCCAGGCGCGGGTGCGGTCGGCCAAAGCGACAGTCGAGTTCGAGGTGCCGAAATCAATCCCGCAAAACAGATCCGTCATCCCCGCCCCCATCCGAAGCGGCGCAAGTAGCGCGGGGCGGGTGGGGAAGTAAAGACACGATGGGCGTCGTTAAAGCGTGGGGCCGGGGATCAGTTTGCTGCCGTCGCTGAAACGCGCGTGACGAAAGCGGGTCAAGTCGTGTCCGATGGGCCGATCAAGCACCAGATCGGCCACCACGCGACCAATGCCCGGCCCGATGCCAAAGCCGTGGCCACACATGCCAGTGGCTACGACCAGACCCGGAATGGTCGCGATCCGGTCCACCACCGGCACCACATCGGGCAGGGTGTCGATCATTCCGCCCCAACTGGCCACGATGGGCGGCACGCCGATTTTGGGGAAAGCTTTCGCGAAATTCAACGCCACTTGGCGAAGGGCATTGCGGTTCGGGCTGGGGTTCAGAATGCGCTGGCGTTCAAAGGGCGACACCTGATCAAGCGTCCAATGCCTGTCGGTGCGCCAGCCATCGGGGTAATCGCGCGGCGACAGGGGGCGAAACTTTGTCGAGGTCAGGTCTTTGATCAGGGTCGGCAGATAGACGCCCAAATGGCGAAACGCGTCCGGGCCGATAAAAAAATCATGCATCGCACCGGGGGCCAGCGAATAGCCGCCATCAGCACGACGCCGAAAGGCAAGGCGATCATCCGAGGCATTGCCGGCAAAGATCTGCGGCAAGGGTGCCGTCGCCGCGACCGACGCCAGAACCGAAAGTTGCGGCAAGGCTACGCCTTCACGGCGCAGAAACAGCGATGACCAAGCCCCGCCCGCAACCACGACCTGCGCACAATCGATCCGGCCCTTTTCGGTGATCACGCCGGACACCCTGCCCCCGGCCCGGTCCAGACCACGCACGGCACAATCTTCAACAATCACAGCACCTTTGCGGACGGCGGCCTGCGCCAGCATGGGTACAGCGGTCCAAGGTTCGGCGCGGGCGTCTGACGGGGTGAAAAGCCCTCCGATCCAAGGCGCCCGGTGGTCGGGCATCATGGATTGCAGCTTCGTTTTGTCGCGCAGGCCGGTGTCAAGACCCATGCCGCGCGCCACCTCTGCCCAATCCCCAAACCGCGCCATTTCGGCGTCAGAGCGTGCCAGATACAACACGCCGTCCTGACGGAACCCCAACTCCGGGCCAAGTTCGGCGGCAAAACCCTGCCAAAGCCGCAAGCTTTCCATCATGATTGGTAATTCGGCAAAATCGCGACCCTGTTGCCGAATCCAACCCCAATTCTGGCTGCTTTGTTCGCCCGCCACCCGACCTTTTTCGCACAAGACCACCTTGGCGCCCCGTTCGGTCAGATAATAGGCGGTCATCACGCCAATCACCCCACCGCCAAGCACCACGACATCGGCTTGTTTGGGCAGATCGGCGGTGTGGCTGGCGGGCAGGCCCAGATGAATGGGGATGCCGTTCATGCCAAGCTGTCCACCAAAAGCTTCATAAAGGTCGCGCCACGTTCAAATTCACTAAGCGCCAGATATTCGTCCGGTTGGTGCGCCTGCGCGATAAAGCCCGGACCGCAGACCACCGCCGAATACCCGGCTGCCTGAAACTGCCCGGCTTCGGTGCCATAGCTGACCACGTCAACGGCATTGTCGCCGGTGATTTGCCGCACCAAAGCCTCGGCCGCCCCGTCAACTTCAGGCACCAGCGCCGGCACGTCAAAATACTGGGTCAGGGTTATCCCGGCCTCGGGGCGGATGGCCTTCATGGCGGCGTCCAGTTCAGCGGCCCGCGCGGTAACAAGATCGGCATAATCGGCCAGATTTTCACCGGGAACGACCCGCATTTCCAACGAGAACCGGCAATCGGCAGCGGTGATATTGTCAGCGGTGCCACCGGTGATCTGGCCGACATGCAAGGTGGTGAAGGGAGGATCGAAGGGAGCCGCCAGTGAGGACACGGGGCGGGCGCCGATCACATCGTTTTGGTCGTTCAGCCATTGGATCAGGCGTGCCGCCTCCATCACCGCGGACACGCCATACGGCAGCAGCGACGAATGCACTTCGAACCCTTTGACATGCACATGAAACCCGGTTCCGCCCTTATGTCCGGTGACGATGGCCATGCCCGAGGGTTCCCCGATCAGCGCCACCGCGCCCTGCGGCAGAACCTGTTGCATCGTGGCGATCATCGGCGGCGCGCCGGTGCATCCCGTCTCTTCGTCGTAAGACAGGGCCAGTTGCAGCGGGCGCGTCACACCACGTTTTTGCGCCTGGACCAGCGCCCAGATCGACAGCGCCACGTAACCCTTCATGTCGCAAGTGCCGCGCCCATAGAGCCGCCCGTCCCGCTCAGACAGCGTCCAGGGATCCGATGTCCAAGCCTGCCCATCCACCGGGACAACATCAGAATGACCCGACAAAACCACAGCCCCCGGCAGACGCGGACCGGCATGGGCCATCAGCGCGGCCTTTTGACGATCCTCGTTCCAATGTCTGTGACACTCAATGCCGTGCCCGGTCAGATACTCTTCCACCCAGTCGATCAGCGGCAGGTTGCTGATCCTGCTGACACTCGGGAATGCCACCAAGGCGGTCAGGATCTGGCGCGGTGTCAGGATTTCGGTCATCGGTCGGGGTGTCCCTGCTTTGTCTGGGGCCAAAGTTCCCCCTTCTGGTAGAATCTTGTCAAGCAAGCGGCACTTTGTCTGGTCGCTTCGTCGGAGTGATGGTTGAAATACGACCAGACAGTAAAAATTCAGGATTGAACCACATTGGGAAATGGACAAGACTTGGTTCAACGCCAACCGGGGTTGCTTCCCAGGTCGGCCAATAATTAAAGAATACCAAGACGATGGGGAGACATTCATGGCCGATGGGGCCGCGCCCGTTCTGGATGTGCGGGGGCTCAAAACCGTATTTCGCACCCGTCAGGGTGAGATTCACGCTGTGAACTCTGTCAGTTTCACCTTGAAGGCTGGCGAAGTCTTGGGCGTAGTCGGGGAAAGCGGGTCCGGCAAATCGGTGACGATGATGTCTTTGGTGGGATTGCTGCCGTCCCCCCCAGCCGAAATCCGTGCCGGGCAGGTGCTGCTGGGCAGTCGCGATTTGCTGCAAATGACCGGCGCAGAGTTGTCAGATGTGCGCGGGGCCAAAATCGGCTTTGTGTTTCAAGATCCGATGACAAGTCTGAATCCGGTGTTCACCGTCGAAAACCAGATCATGGAGCCGCTGATCCGACACTCGGGTCTGACCAAGGCGCAGGCCCGCGCGCGGGCTGTGGAATTGCTGGACCTTGTGGGCATTCCGGATGCGGCCAAACGGGTGAAATCCTATCCCCATCAATTTTCCGGCGGCATGCGCCAGCGGGTGATGATTGCGATCGCTTTGGCCTGTGACCCCGACGTTCTGATCGCGGATGAGCCGACGACGGCGCTGGATGTGACCATTCAGGCCCAGATCCTGGAATTGATGAAAGACCTGCGGCAAAAACTGGGCATGGCGATCATCTGGATCACCCATGATCTGGGGGTAATTGCCGGTATCGCGGACCGGGTCATGGTGATGTACGGCGGTCAGGTGGTGGAACACGCCCCGGTGCGCGCGCTGTTTCACGATCCTCGCCATCCCTATACCCGCGCCTTGCTGGGCACGATCCCGAAAATCTCTGGCCAGCGCGAGGCGCGTCTGGCGGTGATTGAAGGTCAGCCGCCTATCATGACCGAAACCCCAACCGCCTGCCCGTTCCGCGCCCGCTGTGCCTATACATTCGCCCGCTGCGAGGTGGAAAATCCGCAGCGCCGCGCGGTGGACACCCTGCCCGTGGGTCAGGGGCATGATGTTGCCTGCCACTGGACGCCCGAGGTGGCCCATGCGTGACACTGGCCCGGCCCCGTTGGTTCAGGTCGAAGGCCTGAAAATGTACTTCCCGATCTATTCGGGGGTGCTGCGCCGTCATTCGGGCGATGTCAAAGCGGTTGATGATGTCAGCTTTTCGATCATGCCGGGCGAAACCCTGGGTCTGGTGGGCGAAAGTGGATGCGGTAAATCCACCGTGGGCCGGGCGCTGCTGCGGCTGTACAACCCCACAGCGGGACGCGTCGTCATCGATGGCGAGGATATCGCGCAACTGACGCCCGAAAAGCTGCGGCAAAAGCGGCCGATGATGCAGATGGTTTTTCAAGACCCACAGGCCAGCTTGAACCCGCGCATGTCGCTGGCCTCGATCATCGGGGAACCGTTGCTGGAACACACCAAACTGACGCCCGATCAGCGTCTGGACCGGATTTATGAACTGATGGATCAGGTCGGCCTGAACCGCCGTTTCGCCAACCGGTTCCCGCATGAGTTTTCCGGCGGCCAGCGTCAGCGCATCGGCATCGCCCGTGCTTTGGCGTTAAACCCGAAATTCATTGTCTGCGACGAGCCGATCGCCGCGCTTGATGTGTCCATTCAGGCGCAGGTGGTGAACCTGCTGGAGGATCTGCAAGACCGGCTGGGCCTGACGTTCCTGTTCATCAGCCATGATCTGTCAATGGTCCGCCACATCGCGGACCGGGTTGCGGTGATGTATCTGGGGCGCATCGTCGAACTTTCGCCGCGCGATGACCTATATGCGCTCCCGCTGCATCCCTATGCTGAAGCGCTGTTGTCAGCGGTCAATGAACCTGATCCTGACCGCGCCAAGACCCGTCAGCGGATCTTACTGAAGGGCGATCTGCCTTCGCCCGCCAACCCGCCGAAAGGGTGCAATTTCAGCACGCGTTGCCCCAAGGTTTTCGCGCGCTGCCTGACCGAAAAGCCAATGCTTTCAACAGTGGAACCTGGCCGCGATGTGGCCTGCCATTTGTTCGACCCGATCAAGACGGCCACCGGATCAACCGGTGGTTCCGAGGTTCACGAGCACCTTCAACAAGGAGAGACCCAATGACGCTAAAATCCGCCCTTCTGGGGGCTGCCTGCGCTTTTGCCATGGCCCCCGCGGCCTATGCAGAGCGCGGCACCGACGGCGAGGTCAAGTTGACCTTTCCGCAGGCCGTGTCGATCATGAACCCTTATCTGTCGTCCGGCACCAAGGACATTTATGCTTCCTCGATGGTGATCGAGCCTTTGGCCGGATACGACGACACCGGCACGCTGATCCCCAAGCTGGTCAGCGAAATTCCAACGCTTGAAAACGGCGGGATTTCCGAGGATCTGACGTCGATCACCTGGAAACTGATCCCGGGCCTTCTGTGGTCTGACGGCACGCCTGTGACCTCGGCTGATGTGGTTTTTACCGGACAGTATTGCATGGACCCGGCGGGCGGTTGCGCGCAGTTGTCGAAGTTCGAAGGCGTGGTCTCGATCGAGGCTGTTGACGAAACCAGTGTCAAAGTCACTTTCAACGGCCCAAAGCCGAACCCCTATACCGCCTTTGTCGGAGCCACCAACCCGATCCTGCAACAGACGCAGTTCGCGGCCTGCATCGGTGCGGCTGCGCCGACCTGCACGGACCCGAACAACATGCCCCTCGGCACTGGCCCGTTCAAAGTCACCGGCTTTACAGTCAATGACACAGTATCTATGGAAGCTAACCCCAACTACCGCGACCCGGCAAAGCCTGCCTTTGCGACGGCTGTGATCAAGGGCGGTGGCGATGCCGAAGGCTCGGCCCGCGCTGTGATGGAAACCGGCGAGTTCGACTATGCCTGGAACACCCAGATTCCGCCCGACAGTCAGGCCGCGATGACCGCAGCAGGCAAGGGTCAGTTTGTGGTGGCTTTCGGCACGTTGGTCGAACGTCTGGAAATGAACATGACCGATCCTTCGGCCGACCTGCCCGAAGGAGAGCGTTCGACCTCCAAGCATCCGCACCCGATCCTGTCTGACATCAACGTACGCACCGCATTGTCGATGGCAATTGACCGCGACATCCTGCGCGAAGTGGGTTACGGCGCGGGCGGCAAGCCGACCTGCAACGTGGTACCTGCTCCGGAACTGTACAATTCCGATAACACTGCTTGTTTGACTCAGGACATCGAAGGCGCAAAGGCGCTGCTTGAATCTTCGGGCTGGACTGACAGCGACGGTGACGGCATCCGCGACAAGGACGGCAAGAAACTGTCGATCCTGTATCAGACGACCGTAAACCCCATTCGTCAGGACTTTCAGGCGCTGATCAAGGATTGGTGGACCGAAATCGGTGTGGAAACCGAGTTGAAGGCCATCGACCCCTCGGTGTTCTTTGGCGGGGATGCGGGCTCGCCCGATACCTTCCAGAAATTCTATGCCGATGTCGAAATGTACGCCAACAACTTTGACGGCACCGACCCCGAGGCCTATTTGACGCAGTACAAGTGCGACAAAGCCCCCTCACCGGAAAACCAGTGGCAGGGCGAAAACATGAACCGGTTCTGCGATCCGGCATATGACGCGATGGTCACGGAACTCTCCTCGACTCGCGACGTCGCAAAGCGCGCCGAAATGGCGAAAAAACTGAACGACATGGTGACCAAGGACAGCCGCATTGTGGTTCCTTTGGTTCACCGCGGCACCTTGTCGGCCCATTCCAACGCTTTGGCTGGCGTGATGATCAACGCTTGGGACACCGAGTTTTGGAACATCGCGGACTGGACCCGCGTGAAGTGATCTGACACATTCGGGCGGGCCTTGCCACGCAAGGCCCGCCCTTCCCCCATACTCATGACCAAAGGCGTCGCCGCGCATGCTTACCTTCACGCTTCGCAGGCTTTTGTTGGCCATCCCGACGCTTTTGTTCATCAGTCTGATCATTTTCCTGCTGGTCGATCTGGCCCCCGGATCGCCCATGTCCGAAATCCCGCTGACCGTTCCCCCCGAAGTCCGCAAAAAAATGATCGAAGCTTTGGGCGCCGATCAGCCTGTCCTGTTCCGCTATGTGCTGTGGCTGCGGCAGTTTTTCATCGTAGAGCCGTCCTATTGGCTGGACAGCACCTTTGGTACCGCCTTGGCGGGCGATCAGCAGCGCATCCTGTCCTGGCAGTCCCGCAGCCCGGTGTTTTCGGTGATTGGCGAAAGGATGCCGCAGACCCTGACCGTCATCGGCACGGCCTATCTGGTGGGGGTGCTGATCGCGGTGCCAATTGGCATCTATTCGGCCTATCGGCAATATTCGCTGTTTGATCAATTGGGCACGCTTCTGGCGATGATCGGCTTTTCAGTGCCGACCTTTTTCACCGGTACCCTGTTCATCATTATCTTTGCGGTCTGGCTGGGCTGGTTTCCGACCAAATATGACACCCAACTGGTGGTGACCGACTGGGCCAGTTTCAAAATCCAGCTGCGCCAGATGGCCCTGCCGGTGATGACTCTGGGGCTGGCCAATGCCGCCGCGATCAGCCGATATATGCGGTCATCGATGCTGGACAACATGACGCAGGATTACGTGCGCACCGCCCGCGCCAAAGGCATGACCGAGCGCACGGTGGTGCTGAAGCACGTGTTGCGCAATTCGATGATCCCGGTGGTCACGGTGATCGCCCTTGGCATTCCGTCAATCTTTGGCGGTGCGATCATCACCGAAAACCTGTTCGGAGTGAACGGGATTGGTGCCGCACTTATTGGGGCGATCCATGCCAATGACATACCCATGGTGCAGACGCTGGCTTTTATCTTTGCCGTGCTGATCGTCATTTTTAACCTGATCGCGGACGTTTTGTACGGCCTGCTCGACCCAAGGATCCGCTATGAATGACCGCGCCCGCGCCTTGAAACCACAAAGCCAGCTGGGGGCGATCTGGCAGCAATTCCGCATTCACAAGGGGGCGGTGTTTGGGCTGATCGTTCTGGCGATCCTTGTGGCTTTCGTGATCATCGGCCCGGTGTTCTGGCCCGAGGTGAAGCTGAAGGTTTCCGAGGCGCTGAAGGTCAAAAACCAGGGACCGTCGCTGCGGTTCCCACTTGGCACCGATCAATTGGGCCGCGACATGCTGGTTCGGATGATGGCGGCGGGCAAAGTGTCCTTGGCGGTGGGCTTCGTCGCCATGATAATCGCGATTTTCGTCGGCACGTCGATTGGCGTGCTGGCGGGCTATTTCAAACGTCTGGATGGCCCCTTGATGCGGCTGACCGATCTGTTCTTGTCGCTTCCGCTGATCCCCTTGTTGCTGGTCATGGTCATGCTGTTTCGCGACCGCATCGCATCAATTTTGGGCCCAGAGTTTGGAACGTTTCTGCTGATTGTCTTTGCCATTGGGGTGACCAGTTGGATGCAGGCCGCGCGCATCGTGCGGGGCGAGGTTCTGGCGCTGAAGGAACGCGAATACGTGCTGGCAGCGCGG
>JANNBI010000505.1:0-6153 GCA_031385345.1 Paracoccaceae bacterium
TCACCGGGGTATAGGTGATCGAGTTGGTCTTGAAGAAGTCAGCAAGGTTCAGTTCGGTCGTGGTGCCGGTCTGGATACAAACGGTTGCGCCATCAAGTTCTTTGGCGGAAGAAACGCCAAGGTCTTTTTTGACCATGAAGCCCTGACCGTCATAGTAGTTCACCGCAACGAAATCGAACTTCAGATCGTTGTCGCGCGAGAAGGTCCAGGTGGAGTTACGCACCAGCAGGTCAACTTCGCCCGAAGCCAGGGCGGTGAAACGAGTCTCACCCGTGGTCGGAACGAATTTCACTTTGGACGCGTCGCCCAGAACGGCGGCAGCGATGGCTTTGCACAGATCCACGTCAAAGCCAGCATAAGCGCCGCTGGCATCCGGGGCACCAAAGCCGGTGAGGCCGTTGTTGGAGCCGCAGACCAGTTCGCCGCGTGCCTTGATGTCATCGACAGTGCCGGCAACAGCAGCGCCAGCGACGACGGTCGTGGCGACCAGCGTGCTGAGGAATACCGATTTTTTCATACTTACCTCTTCCTGTGTTCCGCCCACTGATGGGGCGAGGATGTTTGCCCTGCGTGGGTCGCAGGTGCGTGAAACCGACGGCGACCTTGGCCACCAGTGTCGCACATACTCGGACAAAGCGCTTTGAAAGGTCAAGAGAAACCAGAGTTCGCAGTTATGTTTGCGCTATCAGCCCGAAATGCCGCAAAAACAGGCATAGAATGCTGCGGAATAGGGCGTCTGATTTGAAAGAATCTTATCCGTGATAACGGAAGAACCGCAGAGCCTCGGAAAGGGCGGCGCGTTTGCCGGATTCCATCTGCGCGGCGTCCTCGTCGTGACCCCAAAGCTCGGCCTGCCAATGTTCATCGATTCGGCTTAGGGAGAAGGCCTCATCGGCGGTCAGGCGGCCTTTGGCCATAGCAAGGCCAAGGATCAAAGAGCCGGTGATGGCCACGAAATCATGAAACGGGGCCAGTTGGAACGGATCGAAGGCGGCGGTCAGGCGGCGCAGATTGGTCAGGCTGGCGGCGTCCTGAGGGATGGGAATGACGCCTTGGGTCACCTTCAGGCGGGCGTCCAGATCGGTGGTCGCCCAATTCAGGTGCGCAGCCCACCCGGCGGATTGGCGGGCGATCAGCGCCTCTGGCTCTGTCGCGCGGTAGCACAGCAAATCGGTTTCACCATAAGCGGCCACGATATCCACCACGTCGGCGTGCTGATGCGCCACCTTGTCGATGGCGGAATTGGCGTAGCGGGTCATCGGCATGGTGTCGGGACGGATCAGCCCGCTTTGCGCCTCCCATTCGGCGGCGCAGGCCTGCGCCATGGCCAGACTTGGCACCACGAAGGCTGCCTTGGCCGGGGTTTTGACCGGACGGGCATCGAGGCGAATGGTAAAGCCGCCATCGAAAGCCTGAACCTCGGTCTTGGTCCAGAAACGTTTCGCTTTCCAAGCACTCACCGCAAAGACTCAAACGGGTCGGCCGGCACGTCCTTTTCCTTCCAGTCCAGCGCTTTCCAAGTCCGTGCCATATGGTCGGGCAAGGGGGCGGTGAAGGTCAGGATTTCCTTGGTGATCGGATGTTCGATGGTCAGACTGCGGGCGTGCAAGTGCAGCTTGCGAGAGATGTCGCCGCCGATGGTCGTGCCCCAACCGTCGCCGGGGTTTTCAACACCGGTCGGGCCATATTTGCTGTCACCGATGATCGGATGGCCCAGTTCGGCCATGTGCGCGCGCAGCTGATGGGTGCGGCCGGTGATCGGTTCCAACGCCATCCAGGACAGGCGCGTGCCCAGGAACCACAGCGTGAAAAAGTCGGTCTGGGCGCGTTTGGCATCGGGATGTTCGGACATTTTGGCGGGATGGATGCAGACCATCTTTTCGCCTTCCCCCCGGCCATGACCCGGAGCCTTTTCCAGCCCGTATTTGATCGAACCGCGACGGGGGTTGGGCACGCCCGCAACCACGGCCCAATAGATCTTGCGCGCTTCACGGTGGCGCAACGCCTCGCTGAGAGCGCGCGCAACGCGGTCGGTGCGTGCCAGCATCAAAAGACCCGAAGTGTCTTTGTCCAACCGATGCACAAGCTTCGGTTTGTCCTTGTAACCAAACTTTAGCGCATCACACAGCGCATCAACGTGGCGATCCCCCAGACCCGATCCGCCTTGCGATGGCAGGCCGGCGGGCTTGTTCAGAATGATGATATGTTCATCCTTCCACAGCACGGCGTTCTGGATCATTCGGGCGTCTTCAATATTGACCTTGCCGTTTTCCAGAACCGCCGGGGCTTCTTTGTCAGGCAAAGGTGGGACGCGCACGATCATACCCGGCGCAACCCGGTCCGATGCCTTGGCACGGGCGGAATCGATGCGGACCTGACCGGTGCGGCACATCTTTTCGACCGAGCCTTGGGTGACATGCGGGAACCGGCGTTTGAACCATTTGTCCAGACGCTGTTCGCCTTCATCTTCGGTTACAGTAACAAGTTTGACGCCACTCATCCGAGGGCTCCTTTGGCAAGGGCCGCGCCAAGGGCGACGGCCAGCAGGGACAGACCAACCGAAGCGCCGATATACAGCGCCGCTTGCACGAACTGGCCGGATTGCCAAAGCTTCAGTGCATCCAGAGAGAAGGCCGAAAAGGTGGTAAAGCCGCCCAGGAACCCGGTCATCAGCAGCGGCGACAGGGCGGTGCGGCTGGACAAAGCGATGAACAGCACGCCAATCGCAAAACTGCCCGCCACATTGACCAGAAGAGTGGCCAAGGGCGCGCTGACCGAGGAGACGGTCAGATAGCGGGCGACGGAGCCGATGGCACCGCCAAGAGCAACTTGGGCGAGGGTCAGAAACATCAGGTTTCCTTGGGGCGGACAGGGGGAATTGTCAACCTTTGGGCGCAGTCAGGGCGTCAGTCGCCCTGTTTTTTCGCGCGCAGTTTCACGAAGTACTCGATACGCTTTTTCAACTCACGTTCGAATCCGCGTTCGGGGGGCAGATAATAGACCGGGCGCTTCATTCCATCGGGGAAATAGTTTTGCCCGGAAAAGCTGTCCTCGGCATCGTGGTCATAAGCATAGCCCGCGCCATAGCCAATTTCCTTCATCAATTTGGTCGGCGCATTGCGAATGTGCAGCGGCGGCGGGTGGCTGCCGGTGTCGCGCGCGGCATTGCGGGCGGCTTTGTAGGCCACATAAACCGCGTTCGATTTGGGCGCGAGGGCAAGATAGACCAGCGCCTGCGCCAAGGCCAACTCCCCTTCGGGAGAACCCAGACGTTCGTAGGTCTGCCAGCTTTCAAGACAAACCTGCTGCGCTTGCGGGTCGGCCAACCCGATGTCTTCGACCGCCATGCGGGTGATGCGGCGTGCCAGAAACCGCGGATCTTCCCCGCCCTCCAGCATCCGCGCGAACCAATACAGCGCCGCGTCGGGATCCGATCCCCGCACCGATTTGTGCAGGGCCGAAATCAGGTTGTAGTGCTCTTCGCCGGATTTGTCGTATTTGGCGGCGCGGCGCATCAGGCGGGTGGACAATTGTTCGCGGGTCAGGGACTTGTCAACCTTCCAGGCCGAAACCTGTTCGATCAGGTTAAGCAGGCTGCGCCCGTCACCATCGGCCATTTCCATCAACGCCTCGCGCGCCTCACCATTCAACGGCAAAGCGCGACCAAGATCCATTTCGGCGCGCTGCGCCATCCGTTCCAGATCGGCCAGCGTCAGCCTATCCAGCACGATGACCTGACTGCGCGACAGAAGTGCCGCGTTCAGCTCAAACGAGGGGTTTTCGGTGGTGGCCCCGACCAGCAGGATGGTGCCGTCCTCCATATAGGGTAGAAAGCCGTCTTGCTGCGCCTTGTTGAAACGGTGGATTTCATCGACGAACAGCAAAGTGCCCTGCCCGTTCTGGCGACGGATGCGGGCGGCCTCGAAGATCTTTTTCAGATCCGGCACGCCGGTGAAAATCGCGGAGATCTGCACGAAGGTCAGGTTGGTTTCATCCGCCAGCAGCCGCGCGATGGTGGTCTTTCCCACACCAGGCGGCCCCCACAGAATCAGCGAGGACAGCGATTTGGCCAGCAGCATCGCGCCCAATGGCCCGTCAGGCGACAGAACCTTGTCCTGACCGATAACCTGATCCAGCCGCTGCGGACGCAGCCGGTCGGCCAAGGGGCGCGGGCCTTGGGTTTGGGGCTTTGGCGGCTGGGTGTCAAAGAGGTCGGACATGGGCAAAGGCTACGCGAGGTGGCGGCAAAGCAAAAGGGCCGCACCATCGGTGCGGCCCCTGCCCTGCCCAAATCGGCAGATTTATTCGTCGGCCATTTCAAAGGCGGCGGTGCGGGCGTGGTCGGCGGCACCTTTTGCATTCGGGTCGCGGTCCACAAATTCGATGATCGCCATCGGGGCCATATCGCCATAGCGGAAGCCGGCCTTCAGCACGCGGACGTAACCGCCCTGACGTTCCTGGTAGCGCGGGCCAAGGATGGCGAACAGGCGTTCAACATACTGGTCCTGCTTCAACTGCGAAGCTGCTTGACGGCGCGCATGCAGATCGCCGCGCTTGGCCAGCGTGATCAGCTTTTCGATGATCGGGCGCAGTTCTTTGGCTTTCGGCAGGGTGGTCTTGATTTGCTCGTGTTCGATCAGCGAGCCGGCCATGTTGGCGAACATCGCTTTGCGGTGTTCATGGGTGCGGTTCAGCTTGCGGTAGCCATGTGAGTGACGCATTGGAATCTCCTATCGCGTATTTTACTTTGTCCGGCAGCGCCTACGACTGGCCTGCTCACCTTGGGGTCATGGACCCAAGATCGAAAATGTCCTCATTTTCGATCCGTTTCCCCGGCATTCCGGGCATTTTAGTTGCAAGCCGGGGTGACCCCCGGCCTACGTTGGTCGGGATAACCCCAACCCTTAAAACTGGTCTTCGAAACGCTTGGCCAGATCTTCGATGTTCTCTGGCGGCCAATCTTCGACTTCCATGCCCAAATGCAGGCCCATGCCCGACAGCACTTCCTTGATTTCGTTCAGGGACTTGCGGCCAAAGTTCGGCGTGCGCAGCATCTCGGCTTCGGTTTTCTGGATCAGATCCCCGATATAGACGATGTTGTCGTTCTTCAGGCAGTTGGCCGAACGGACCGAAAGTTCCAGCTCGTCGACTTTCTTCAGCAGCAATGGGTTGAACTCCAGACCGGCGTCGACTTCGCCTGCCTTGGCCGATTCCGGCTCGTCGAAGTTCACGAAAATCGCCAGCTGGTCTTGCAGGATGCGCGCTGCATAGGCCACGGCGTCATCCGGCGTCAAAGAGCCGTCGGTTTCGACTTTCATCGTCAGCTTGTCATAATCCAGAACCTGACCTTCGCGGGTCGGGGTGACTTCGTAAGACACTTTCTTGACCGGCGAATAGATGGCGTCGATCGGCATAAGGCCAATCGGGGCATCCTCGGGGCGGTTCTTGTCGGCCGAGACATAGCCTTTGCCGGTGTTGACGGTCAGTTCCATGAACACATCAGCACCATCATCGAGATGGCAGATCACGTGGTCACGGTTCAGAATTTCGATGCCATGCGATTCCGAAATGTCGCCAGCGGTGACAACGCCCGGACCCTTGGCCGAAATCGACACCCGCTTCGGGCCTTCGATATCCATCTTTAGGCGCACGCCTTTGAGGTTCAGCACGATGTCGGTGACGTCTTCGCGCACACCGGCAACGCTGGAAAACTCGTGCAGAACGTTGTCGATCTGTACCGAGGTGATCGCAGCGCCTTGCAGCGAGGACATCAGCACGCGCCGCAGCGCGTTGCCCAGCGTCAGACCGAAACCGCGTTCAAGCGGTTCAGCGGTCAGCGTGGCGGAGCGGCTGGGATCGGATCCCGCCTTCACAACCAGCTGCGCCGGACGGATGAGTTCTTTCCAGTTCTTATGGATCATGGTGTCGCCTCCATTCTTGTCGCCTGCCCATGTTCCATAAAGCAGGAGACGCCCGAGGGTCTGAATGCCGAAATCGGACCGCGCGAAATCGCCCGGCCCGACCAGATGAATTTAACCTTAGACGCGGCGGCGCTTTGGCGGGCGGCAGCCGTTGTGGGCCAGCGGCGTCACATCACGGATAGAGGTGATGTTCAAACCGGCAGCAGCCAGCGCGCGCAGCGCCGATTCGCGG
>JANNBI010000432.1:0-2442 GCA_031385345.1 Paracoccaceae bacterium
GGGGGAAGAAAATTTCACTGTCCGCTTGCTTCTTGGCGACGCTGCCGACGTACGCTAATGGAAAAGGCATATGGAAAAGCACCCGCTTTTCAAGGGGGACTCGTAAAACGTTGACCAGGTGTTGACAAGGATTTCAAATAGCAAAACCCGACTGTTTAGGTCGGGTTCTATCTATTTGATATCGTTATTATATTTGGTTGCGGGAACAGGATTTGAACCTGTGACCTTCAGGTTATGAGCCGCAGACGTCATTTTTTTGAAACCCCATTATTTCAATGACTTATACCGCAAGCCTTTGAAATCACGCATTGTTTAGCTGGTAACGGACGGCTTTCGCCGTCTTTCGGCGGATCGAAACGCGCGCCAAACCGCATTCATGGGTTGACCAGACGTTGACAAGAGAACCGATCATTTGGCCAAGAGATAATCAGCAACCTCACCTCGCTACCGTCCGGTCGGCGCGACGGGTAGCTTTGTCAGACAACAGTTCAGCCTAAGTGGGGATCATCAAGCACCAACTATGATCTCGCCAATGCACGCCTAAGCGCTCGATTCCTTGGGTGATTTGGTTCATCGCCCGGATGCTGACCCCCTCCTTTCCAGTCGTCATCCCGAGCCAGTCTTCGAAATAGTAGAGCCAAAGGTAGGTCCAAGGAACGATGGTTTGGTCGATCCTCTTCGTTGGCTCCCATTCCCCTGTTCCTGGAAGATTTAGGCAGAGACGGACCGGATTGTTGTAGACATGAGGTAGGGGACGACCGCTTGCAAGAAGCTGCAGATCCGGGCCTGCTATCTGAACGGATGGCGTTTCCCCGAGTCGGTAGGCAATATTCACTTGGTAGGTGCGTGCGAGAGGAGTCGGCTGAACTGCCATTTGCCAGGTTAGCTTCTCGCCGCTCAACGTCCCTGCACCCTCGATGGTCGGATTTGAGCGCAGAAACAGAAGTTGCTGCGACAGCGTTAGATTTTGCCGCCCACCATTTCCTATCATTGATCGCCGAAGAAAGTATTCGCGGGAACAATCGTTGATGCCGCTACCTTCGAAGTCGTTAGGCCGATTAGGGGCGCGACGGACAGTAGGCCAGATTTCCGACCATCCGATACCGCATCCACCCGGTTGCCCAACACCCGACCGGTAACACCGGATCCGAATGATCGCTCCATATTCAGAGACAAGCGGTCCTGTCCGACGGCGTCGCGAAGGGCTTCGAAATCGGACAAGGCTTGCGCGTGCCACGCGTAAAAGGCTGGTGCCCGGCGAACATCCTTGTTCCAGTTGTCCGCGAAGTTTTCCCCGTTGGTCGTCTCATTCAGGATGGCATAACCCTGCCGTCCGTCCACAATGTGGCGGTCGATGAAGTGAGGCATCATCCGGATCGTTTCGACCAGCAGATCCATTTCGTCTCGGAAGACGTGCTTGCGCACGCAATAGGCATAGGACTGCATCGCAAGGGTGGTAATGATCACGGAAATCGGGGCCACGTCTTGCGTGTTGTTCTCGTAAAAAACGTCGCGGTGCCGTTTGAGCAATTGAACGATGCGGCGTAGGATACCTTTGGCTGCTTCTCGGACAGGGAACGGCTCCACCGTCGCCTCGTCTCGCTGCATGGCGATGAACTTACCCACAAAGGTAGGTTGGAGTGCAGCCCGCTCGTCGAACAGTGTTTTGTAGGCCCGCGGATTTGTCGGATGCCATTCTTTCAAGGCCCTGTCGGGGACCAGTTCGCCCCGGTTGATGCAGGCCGGGTTTGCGATAGTCGGGGACAGGTCGAGGTGGAAATCCCCCGCATAGTTAAGTCGCCAGCAGCGCTTCTTTTCTTCGAGAAGGCGCACGTAGGTGGAGTGTTCCTTAAGCCGATTGCCAACTGCCGCCTTCAGGGCCACCGGGGAGATGCCTGACGCGATACCTGCACAAAAGCAGATGAGATCGACATCGAATTCCCTCCGCCCGATTGGCTTCACGGCCGTTCCAAGCGCACTGGATCCGTGAAGATAGACCAGGACACTGACAAGTAGCGGATCAGTCGATCCGAAAAGCCAGTCTCCGACCGCACCATAGCTCTGGCGCGCACGATCAAATTGGGTCTCGGTGAGGTCCAGATCCTCGCCTATCTCGTCCAGGATGGTGAATATCTGCGTGCGCCGACGAATATCACTGTCGGTCAGCGGCTGTCGCAACATCTGATTCATGCCGCATTCTCCTTGAGTTGTAACCGCTGTTCTGGCCCCACCTTGCCGCTGAATCTGTAAGCTGCGATTGCGCGTTCTGTAAAGGTTTGGACGGGAGGCAGCATTGGGAGTCCATCGGGAGCGCCATGTGGAGGCCGTTGGGTTTGTGGAGCTTTTGAGTAAGCGTCCGGCCTGACTGCCCTGCCGCGGATAGAGTGGGTAAGATAGTGTCCGCTTTCGATAGCGGACACTATGGGGATTTGGGTGGTTCGC
>JANNBI010000520.1:0-3334 GCA_031385345.1 Paracoccaceae bacterium
AAGCGGCCCCGCCGCGAGGGGCAGCGCCCCTATTTTACCTTTTGCCATTGGCTAGCCCATCGCATGACGGTAACCGGCGGAGTAGTGGCCGCTTAGATAATGTTCCAACTGCCGCTCTATATCGCCAAGCAGCGACGAGGCACCAAAGCGGAAGAGGTCGGGTTGCAGCCAGGGATGGCCCAGCTCGTCCTTCATCAGCGACAGATAAACCAGTGCATCCTTGGCCTTGGCGATGCCGCCTGCTGGTTTGTAGCCAACCTTGAACCCGGTCCGCGCCTCATACTCGCGAATGCAGCGGGTCATGGTCAGGGTCACCGGCAGGGTGGCATTGACGCCTTCCTTGCCGGTCGAGGTCTTGATGAAATCCGCCCCGGCCATCATGCAGATCAGGCTGGCGCGGGCAACATTGCGCAGGGTGCCCAATTCACCGGTTGCCAGGATGGCCTTGACATGCGCCTCGCCGCAGGCGGCCCGCATGTCGCGCATCTCGTCATACAAGGCTTGCCAGTTTTGCGTCAGCACGTGGCGGCGCGAGATGACGATGTCGATCTCTTTTGCCCCGGCCCGAACCGACTCGCCAATCTCCGCGATGCGCAGGTGATAAGGCGACAGGCCCGCCGGAAAGCCGGTCGAGACGGCCGCAACCGGAATGCCCGTGCCTTCCAGCGCCCGCACGGCGGTTTCCACCATGTCGTGATAGACGCAAACCGCGCCGGTGGTCAGGCCGGGCAGTCCCAGCTTGTCCAGCATCTCCTGACGCACCGGCTGGCGGGCCTTGGCGCACAGCCGCTGCACCCGTCCGGGCGTGTCATCGCCCGACAACGTGGTCAGGTCGATCACCGAGATCGCCTTCAGCAGCCAGGCGGCCTGAAACTCTTTCTTCACCGATCGCCGCCCGCCAATCGTGGCCGCGCGCCGTTCAATGGCCGAAGTGTTGGCCTGCACCGAGGCGACCCAGTCCAGATCCAGCGCCATGCCGGGGTTGCGGGCATGGGCGGCCAGGGGCAGCAGTGTTTTGCCGGTCCGGGTTTCGGCGGCTCGGGTTTCAGCTGTCAGCGTGTCGGTTTGCATCGTGCGGCCCTATGGTTCGGGAACTGAGGTCAGGTTTGCATGGGGGCAGGTCTGCCCGCAAGGAAAGTTGCGGGTCATGGGCGGTCGCAGGCCATTTCCTGACCAGAAGGTCAGAAAACGTGGCCCCGGCGCATCGGACCGAAACCAGACCATGTCCAGACCAATCACCAAACACCCTTGACCCTGATCCCCGGATCGGGCGTGTTGCGCGGACCTGACCGGAGACGCCCGATGCAAACCCTCGATCTGACGCAACATTGGGCGGGCCTGACCGCGCTGGTGCTGTTCGTGGTGGCCTATGTCATGGTGATCTTCGAAGAGACCACCCAGATGCGCAAATCCAAGCCGGTTCTGGTGGCTGCGGGGCTGATCTGGGGGCTGATCGGACTCGCTTATGCGCAAGCCGGCCTGTCCGAGGCCGCTCATGATCATGCCCTGCAAATGATCGGGGAATACGGCGAGTTGTTCTTGTTCCTGCTGGTCGCCATCACCTTTGTGAACACGATGGAAGAGCGGCGAACCTTCGACGTTCTGCGCGCGAAACTGGTGCGCCTTGGCCTTGGCTTTCGCCCCCTGTTCCTGCTGACCGGGATCCTTGCGTTCTTTTTGTCCTCGGTGCTGGACAATCTGACCACGGCTTTGGTGATGGGGGCGGTCGTCATGGCCTTGGGCAAGGGTCACCCTCGGTTTGTGGTGCTGGGCTGCATCTCGACCGTGGTCGCGGCCAATGCGGGCGGCGCGTTTTCGCCCTTTGGCGACATCACGACCCTGATGGTCTGGCAAAAGGAAAAGCTCAGTTTCTTTGAGTTCTTCGATCTGTTCGTGCCCTCGGTGGTCAATTGGCTGGTGCCGGCGGTGATCATGGTTTTTGCGGTTCCTAACGAAAAACCACGCGCGCAAGAGGATGTGGTGCAGGGCAAACCCGGCATGACGGGCGTGATCGTGCTGTTTGCCGTGACCATCGCGCTGGCGGTCGGGTTCAAGAACTTCCTGCATCTGCCGCCGGCGATGGGGATGATGCTGGGTCTGGGGCTGTTGCAGGTCTGGTCTTATATTCTGAAGATGCGCGGCCGCCGTCAGGGCCGCGAGGATATGGTGCTGGACGGCCTGCAACTTGTGGCGCGGGTCGAGTGGGACACCCTGCTGTTCTTTTTCGGCATCATCTTTGCCGTCGGGGGCCTGGGGGTTCTGGGCTATCTGGGCCTTGCGTCCGAGGCATTGTACATCGGGCTGGGCGCGACCCCGGCCAATGTGATCATCGGTATCCTGTCGGCCATCGTCGACAATATCCCGCTGATGTTCGCCGTGCTGACCATGGATCCGGTGATGAGCGATGGCCAGTGGCTGCTGATCACCCTGACCTGCGGCACCGGAGGGTCGATGTTGTCGATCGGCTCGGCGGCGGGGGTGGCGCTGATGGGGCAGGCGCGCGGGGTCTATACCTTTATGGCGCATCTGAAATGGGCCTGGGCGATTGCCTTGGGCTACGGCGCGTCGATTCTCGTGCATCTTTGGCTGAACGCGGGGGTATTTTGATGCAGGAAATTGGGGTGCGGGATCTGGCCGGGGTGATCCACGCCAAACTACCCGAAACCGGGCGGTTTCTGGTGGCAATGGCGGGGCCGCCCGGTGCAGGCAAATCGACCGCCGCCGCCGAGTTGGTGGCAGCCTTGGGAGCGGGCGCGCTCGCGGTGCCGATGGACGGGTTCCACTATGACGACGCCGTCCTGATCGCGCGCGGTCAGCGCGACCGAAAAGGCGCGCCCGACACCTTTGACACCAACGGTTTTCTGCACTTGCTGCACCGCCTGCGGGCGGAGGACGAAGTGGCCATCCCGCTGTTTGACCGCGCGCTGGAATTGTCGCGCGGATCGGCCGGTATCGTCGGCCCGCAAGACCGGATTCTGGTGGTCGAAGGCAACTACCTGCTGCTGGACGAGGTGCCGTGGAACCGCGTTCCGGGGTTGGTGGACATGACCGTCTGGCTGGACGTCTCCGAGGGGGAGCTGGACCGTCGCCTGCTGGACCGCTGGGCGTTTTACGGCAAGACCCCGCAAGCCGCGCGCGCCTGGATCGATGGCAATGACATGCCCAACATCCGCCGCGTCACCCGCGGCTCCGCCCCGGCGGATTTCGTGATCCGCTGGCAGGCGTCCTAGAATTTTTTACCTAAAAATTTTATGTTCCGTCGGGCATGGGCGGTCAACCCTGCGGCGTCATGGATTTGCGTTGGCGGGCGCGTTCCAGTCCCAGCTTGCGTTCG
>JANNBI010000020.1:0-2894 GCA_031385345.1 Paracoccaceae bacterium
TGTCGATGCGGCGCGGAAACCAGACATCGGCATGGTTGCGGGCATAGTCGAGGAACTGTTTCAGCCCGGCAACCTTGCCCGGTCGCCCGATCAGACGGTTGTGCAGCCCGATTGACATAATCTTGGCGCGCCCCGCCCCGCCTTCGGCATAAAGCGTGTCGAAGGAGTCCTTCAGATAGTCGAAAAACTGTTGGCCGGTGGTATAACCGGGGGCCGTGGCAAAGCGCATGTCGTTGGACTCAAGCGTGTAGGGGATCACCAGTTGATCGCGCGCGCCAAGGTCCAGCCAATAGGGCAGGTCGTCGTCATAGGTGTCGGAGATCCACGCCAGCGCCCCGGTTTCCGCCGTCAGCCGCACCGTGTTCATGCTGCACCGCCCGGTGTACCAGCCGGTCGGCGGGCTGCCCACAACCTCGGTATGCAGGCGCAGGGCCTCGGTGATCTGGGCGCGCTCCTCGGCCTCGGGCAGGGCGCGGTGATCGACCCATTTCAAACCGTGGCTGGCCACCTCCCACCCGGCGGCGACCATTGCGGCCACCTGTTCGGGATTGCGGGCAAGCGCCGTGGCCACGCCAAACACCGTCACCGGAATGTTCAGACCGGTAAACAGCCGGTGCAGCCGCCAAAAGCCCGCGCGCGCGCCGTAGTCGTAGAGCGATTCCATGTTCCAATGGCGTTCCCCCGGCCATGGGGTAGCCCCGGCGATGTCGGACAAAAACGCCTCGGACGCCGCGTCGCCGTGCAACAGGTTGTTTTCGCCGCCTTCTTCATAGTTCAGCACCACCGAGATCGCGATTTTGGCCCCGCCCGGCCAAGCGGCGTCGGGCGCATCGGGGCCGTGACCGCGAAAATCTCGGGGGTAGCGGGTCATCGGGCATCTCCGGCAGGGTCGGGGAAACTGTAGGGGGGATTTTCAACGGAGTTTATCAAATAATGCCAGAAAGACCTATACAATCGCGGTTGGTTCCGGGCTGATTGCGGCAGGGTTAGGACTTTGGGGCGCAACGGCGGCCGGGGGGACAAGATGGGACGGATCAGCACGCATGTCTTGGACACCGCGCGGGGCAAGCCGGCGGCGGGGGTGGCGATCGGGCTGTACCGGATCGACGGCGCGGCGCGCGTGCTGGTGACTGAAGTCGTCACCAATGCCGACGGGCGCAGCGATGCGCCTTTGTTGGCAGGGGCGGATCTGACGGTGAGTGTGTACGAGCTGGTCTTTGCGGCGGGCGATTATCTGCGCGCAACGGGGCAGGCGGGTGCGGGGGTCTTGTTTCTGGACGAAATCCCGATCCGCTTTGGCGTCGTTGATGCGGCGGGGCATTACCATGTGCCGCTGCTGATCAGCCCCTTCGCCTATTCGACCTATCGCGGATCTTGACCGCGCAATAACTTTTTCGGCAACGCGGCACTTCATCGCGGCGGAAGTCGGTTCTTCCTGCGTATAACCCCTGCAAGCTGGTGATGCGAAGGGCGTGGTGATGGCCGAAAAGACGAGTGATCTGGTGCAGATTCTGGCCGCAGCCGCGCCGCGACGCCGGGGGCGGGGCTGGTGGGTGCTGGGCCTGATCGCGGTTCTGGGCGCGGGGGGCGGCTATTACTGGACCACGCGGGGCGACTCTGTGGCCGAGGTCAGCTATTCCACGCAAGAGGTGCAGCGCGGGGCGCTGACCGTTTCTGTCACCGCGACCGGCACCGTGCAGCCCACCAATGAGGTCGAGGTGTCGTCGGAACTGTCCGGCACCCTGGCGAGTGTCGAGGTGGATTTCAACGATCTGGTCACCAAGGGCCAGATCCTGGCCCGGCTGGACACCACCAAACTGGCCGCGCAGGTCGCCAATTCGCGCGCCCAACTGGCGGCGGCGCGGGCGCGGCTTTTGGCGGCGCAGGCCACCGGGCGCGAGGCGGTGGCCGATCTGGACACCCAGCGCGCCCTTGCCGACCGCGGCGTGACCACGAAAAACGATATGGCCGGGGTGGAAGCGGTGGCCGAACGCGCCGCCGCCTCGGTCGCGATTGCCGAGGCGGATCTGACGCTGGCGCAGGCTAATCTGTCCTTGGTCGAGGCGGATCTGGAAAAGGCCGATATCCGCGCGCCGATTGACGGCATCGTGCTGGACCGCGTGGCCGAGGCGGGGCAGACGGTGGCCGCATCCCTGTCCGCACCGGTGCTGTTCACGCTGGCGGGCGATCTGCGGCAGATGGAACTGCTGGTGGACATCGACGAGGCCGATATTGGCCGGGTTTCGGTTGGCAATCCGGCGATTTTCACCGTCGATGCCTATGACACCCAAAGCTTTCCCGCCACGATCACCCAAGTGCGCTTCGCTCCGGAAACCACCAATGACGTGGTGACTTACAAGGCCGTGCTGGCGGTGCAGAACCCCGATGGCCTGCTGCGCCCCGGCATGACCGCCACCGCGACGATCACCGTGGCCGAGGTTGCGGATGCGCTGATCGTGCCGAATGCCGCGCTGCGCTATGCGCCACCGCGCGCGGCAGGGTCCAGTTCGGGCACCGGGTTGATCGGGCTGATCCTGCCGATGGGCCGCGGTGGCGGTGCGGGCACGGCCACCGGCAAATCCCTGTGGGTGCTGCGCGGCGGTGTTCCGGTCGAGGTGGCGGTGACGCTGGGCCAAAGCGACGGCAAAAGCACGGTCGTCACCTCGGACGATCTGGCGGCGGGGGATCTGGCGATCACCGATCAGGACGACAGGGCAAACTAGGATGGACTTGGCCCCGAACGCCCCATTGATCCGCTTTGACAAGGTGGCCCGCGTCTATGGCATGGGCGAGGCCGAGGTGCGCGCGCTGGATGGCGTCGATCTGACCATTCAGGCGGGCGAATTCGTGGCGATCATGGGACCGTCAGGGTCGGGCAAATCGACCGCGATGAA
>JANNBI010000036.1:0-5127 GCA_031385345.1 Paracoccaceae bacterium
GGGATTTGCCCGGCGCTGCCCGCATTACGATCAGCCCGCCTTTGCACAGGAGATTCCCGTGGCCACGCAATCCTCACGCTCTGCTGCCCGCCTGATGGTCGCGCCATCCGTCATCTCGCTGTTCATCTGGATGATCGTGCCTTTGGCCATGACGATCTATTTTTCCTTCCGGGTTTACCGGCTCTTGTCGCCCGAGCGTAACGGCTGGGCCGGGTTCCGCAACTACGTCTGGTTCTTCAATTCGCCAGATTTCTGGCAAGCCATCACCAACACGCTGTTTCTGGTCGGCGGTGTTCTGATCATCACCATCATTCTGGGCGTTTTGATCGCGCTTCTGATCGACCAACCGGTCTGGGGGCAGGGGCCTTTGCGCATCCTCGTGATCTCACCCTTCTTTGTCATGCCGCCCGTTGCCGCCTCGATCTGGGAAAACCTGTTCATGCATCCGCAGAACGGTATGTTCGCCTCGATGGCGCAGGGCATTGGTATGCAGCCGATCCTGTTTCTGGAAAGTTACCCCATGTCGTCGGTGATTTTCATCGTATCCTGGGAATGGCTGCCCTTTGCCACGCTGATCCTGCTGACCGCGCTGCAATCCATGTCGTCCGAACAGCTGGAAGCCGCCGAAATGGACGGCGCATCCGCTGTCAACCGGTTCCGCTATATCGTTCTGCCGCATCTGAAGCGGTCGATCACCGTGGTCGTGCTGATCCAGACGATCTTTCTCCTGGGCATCTTTGGCGAGATTTTCACCACCACCCAAGGCGGGCCGGGCAATGCCTCCACCACCTTGCCCTACATGATCTACAAACAGGCCGTCATCGCCAAAGACATTGGCCGCGCGGCTGCGGGCGGGATCATCGCGGTCATTCTGGCCAATATCGTGGCGATCTTCCTGATGCGTGGCATCGGCAAGAACCTGGACGCTTAGGGGAGCATCACACATGGCACGCGTCGTCAGTCGCAACCGCAAGATCGCCTATACCGCCGCCGCTTGGGCCGTGGCTATGCTGATCTTCTTTCCGGTCCTTTGGACCATCCTGACCAGCTTCAAGACCGAAGCCAGCGCCGTTGCGTCCCCGCCCGAATTTCTGGGCGCGGACTGGACGCTGGAAAATTATGCCGAGGTCTGGCAACGGTCGGACTATCCGCGTTTTTTCTGGAACTCGGTGGTGATTTCGGTCGGCTCCACGCTGTTGGGTCTGGCCATCGCCATCCCGGCCGCTTGGTCGATGGCCTTCGTGCCGGGCAACAAGACCAAAGACCTGCTGATGTGGATGCTGTCGACAAAGATGATGCCAGCCGCCGCCGTGCTGATCCCGATGTATCTGCTGTTTCAATGGACCGGGCTGTTTGACACCCGCACCGGCCTTGTTCTGGCCCTGATGCTGATGAACCTGCCGATCATCGTCTGGATGCTGTACACCTATTTCAAGGAAATCCCCGGCGAGATCCTCGAAGCCGCCCGGATGGACGGTGCCAGTCTGCGCAACGAAATCCTGTATGTCCTGACGCCCATGGCCATTCCGGGCATCGCCTCCACCATGTTGCTTAACGTCATCCTGTCCTGGAACGAGGCGTTCTGGACCATCACCCTGACCACGGTTGATGCCGCCCCCCTTTCGGCCTTCATCGCCAGCTTCTCTGCCCCTCAGGGCCTGTTTTATGCAAAACTTTCGGCGGCCTCGACAATGGCCATCGCACCAATTCTGATCATGGGCTGGTTCAGCCAGAAACAACTCGTCCGCGGCCTGACTTTTGGCGCGGTAAAGTAGGGCATCATGGGTAAAATCACTCTCAATTCGGTCCGCAAATCCTTTGGCGCAACCGACGTTATCCCCGGCATCGACCTGACCATCGAAAACGGCGAATTTGTCGTGTTCGTCGGCCCCTCGGGCTGTGGAAAATCCACGCTTCTGCGCCTGATCGCCGGGCTGGAGGATACGACCTCTGGCACCATCTCGATCGACGGTCTGGACGCCACCATGCTGCCCCCCGCAAAACGCGGTCTGGCAATGGTGTTCCAAAGCTATGCGCTCTACCCGCATATGACCGTGCGCAAAAACATCATGTTCCCGCTGAAAATGGCCGGAATGGAGATTGGCGAGGCGACCAAACGTGCCGACGCCGCCGCCAAAGTGCTGAGCCTGACCGCCTATATGGAACGCAAACCGGGCCAGTTGTCGGGTGGCCAGCGTCAGCGCGTCGCCATTGGCCGCGCCATCGTGCGCGAGCCGGCGGCTTTCCTGTTCGACGAACCTCTGTCCAACCTTGACGCCGCCTTGCGGGTCAACATGCGGCAGGAAATCACCGAATTGCACCAGTCGCTGAAAACCACCATGATCTATGTGACCCATGATCAGGTTGAAGCGATGACCATGGCCGACAAAATCGTTGTGCTGAACGCAGGGCATATCGAACAGGTCGGAAGCCCGCTGACGCTGTACAACACGCCGCGCAACACCTTTGTCGCGGGTTTCATCGGCAGTCCGAAGATGAACCTGATCGACGGCGCCGAAGCCGCGAAATATGGGGCGGCCACCATCGGCGTGCGTCCCGAACATCTGGACGTGGTGACCGAGGGCGGCTGGACCGGCACGGTGGGCCTGTCCGAACATCTGGGGTCCGACACCTTCCTGAAGGTCGCGACGGATGCGGTCGGCACCATCAACGTCCGCGCCGGGGGAGAGGTCGTGTTGCGCCACGGTGACAAGGTCCGTCTGGCCCCGCAGGCCGGCAAGATCCACCGCTTCAGCGCAGACGGGCTGGCAATGGCATGAGGCTTCGGGGAAAAACCGCCCTGATCACCGGTGCCGCGCGTGGCATCGGTCTGGAAGTGGCCCGCGCCTATCTGGCCGAAGGGGCCAGCGTCACGTTGGCTGACATCAACCTTGCCGCGGCGCAGAAATCTGCCGCTGCCTTGGGTCCGCAGGCCCATGCGCTGCAAATGGACGTGACCAGCCAAGCCTCGATCGACGCGGGCTTTGCGCAAGCCATTGAAACCATGGGCCATCTGGACATCCTGATCAACAACGCCGCCTTGTTTTCCGCCGCCCCGATTGCCGAAATCACGCGCGCCGATTACGACAAACTGTTCGCCGTCAACGTCGCCGGAACTCTGTTTTGCACCCAGGCCGCCGCGCGTCACATGATTTCGCGCGGGCAGGGCGGCAAGATCATCAACATGGCCTCGCAGGCCGGACGCCGGGGCGAGGGGCTGGTGGCCGTCTATTGCGCCACCAAGGCCGCCGTCATCTCGCTGACCCAATCCGCTGGGCTGGACCTGATCCGGCACGGCATCAACGTCAATGCCATCGCCCCCGGCGTGGTGGACGGCGAACATTGGGACGGGGTCGATGCGTTTTTCGCCAAATACGAAAACAAGGCCCCCGGCCAGAAAAAGCAAGAGGTCGGTGCTGCCGTCCCCTTTGGCCGCATGGGAACTGCTGCGGATCTGACCGGCATGGTCATCTTCCTCGCCACCGAGGAAGCGAAGTACATCGTCGCCCAATGCTTCGGCGTGGACGGCGGAAATTGGATGGCCTAAGCGAGTTTTGTCCCATGAACACCTCTGACACTGTCCAACTTCCCGCCTATGACCGCGCCAAACTGACGGCGGGCATCGTGCATATCGGCCTTGGCAATTTTCATCGGGCCCATATGGCGGTCTATCTGGATGATCTGTTTGCCTTGGGGCAGGGGATGGATTGGGCGCTGATCGGGGCGGGGGTGCGCGCCCCTGACGCCGCCATGCGCGACGCACTTTTGGCGCAGGACTGCCTGTCCACCGTGATCACGCTGGACCCTGCCGGTAAATCCGCCCGCCGCATCGGCGCAATGATCGATTTTCTGCCGGTCTCACCCGACAACGCCCCGCTGATCGCCGCCATGACCGCGCCTGCGATCCGCATCGTGTCGCTGACCGTGACCGAGGGCGGATATTTCATCAACCCCGCCTCCGGCGCCTTTGACCCCACCGCCTCAGATATCGCCGCCGATGCCGCCACTCCGGCCGCCCCGGTCACCGCCTTTGGTGCCATTGTCGCGGCCCTGCGCGCGCGCCGCGACGCCGGGACCGCTCCCTTTACCGTCATGTCCTGCGATAATTTGCCCGGCAATGGCCACGTCACCCAGGCCGCCGTCACCGGCCTTGCCCGCCTGTCCGACTCGGCCTTTGCCGACTGGATCAGCGCCAATGTCGCCTTTCCGAACGGCATGGTGGACCGCATCACCCCCGCCACCGGCCCGCGCGAACGCGCCCTTGCCGCCAGTTTCGGCCTGAACGACCCAGTTCCCGTCACCTGTGAGCCGTTCCGCCAATGGGTGCTGGAAGATCACTTTCCCACCGGCCGCCCGCCGCTGGAAAAGGTCGGCGTCACCTTTACCCCCCATGTCCACGCGTTCGAGATGATGAAAATCCGCATCCTGAACGGCGGTCATGCCACCATCGCCTATCCCGGCGGCCTGATGGACATCGAATACGTCCATGAGGCGATGGCCGATCCCCTGATCCTTGGCCTTTTGAACAAGGTGGAGCGTGAGGAAATCATCCCCACCGTTCCCCCCGTTCCCGGCACCGATATTGCGGCCTATTACGACCTGATCGTACGGCGGTTTTCCAACCCCGAGGTTGCCGATACCGAACGTCGGCTGTGCTTTGACGGGTCGAACCGGCAGCCGAAATTCATCGTGCCTGCCCTGCGCGATGCGCTGGCTGCGGGCGGGGCCATCGAAGGGCTGGCTTTGGTTTCCGCACTTTGGGCGCGGTACTGCTATGGAACTACCGACAGCGGCACGGAAATCGCCCCGAATGATCCGAACTGGGACGCCCTGCAAGCCCTTGCCATCGCTGCCAAATCTGACCCGGCGGTCTGGCTGACGCAGGACACGATCTATGGCGACACCGCACAGGATCCGCGCTTTGTCGCGGCCTTTACGACATGGCTGGCGATGCTGTGGGCCAAGGGTACCAAGGTGACCTTGCAAAGCTATCTGGCGGGATAAGCGGCCTGAACACAACGCAATTCCTGCGGTAATTTTTGTCTTCGGACCGAACAGGCAGGGCTCCTGAGGGAGCCATGCCCGGTCCGTTGCCCGGAAGGCGGAACGCCTTTGGGCAAGGGGGTA
>JANNBI010000437.1:0-2274 GCA_031385345.1 Paracoccaceae bacterium
CAGGAAGTTGCCAAAGATCACCGGCGCGCCCTTACGCTCCAACTGGGTCAGCGCGCAACCCGCCATGGTTTCGGCCAGCGATTGCACGATCCCCCCCGCCGTCGTGACCGGCCCCATCGCCCCGCCCAGAATGAACGGCACCACAACCGCCGCCTGATTGGCCCGCGCATAGGCCCGCAACGATTTCGTCATCGTCCCGTCCCAGACCAGTGGTGAGTTCACGTTGACATTGCCAAGGATCACGCAGTTCTGGTCAACGAACGCCTCGCCAAACAGGATCCGGCACATCTCGATACTGTCCTCGCTGCGTTCTTCTGCTGTGACAGACCCCATGAACGGGCGGTCCGACAGTTCGATATGCGCCATCACCATATCCAGATGCCGCTTGTTCACCGCAATATCCGTTGGCTCGCAGATCGTGCCGCCCGAGTGGTGAAAGTTGGGCGAGGATTGCGCCAGTTTGATGAAATTGTGGAAATCCTCCAGCGTGCCAAAACGCCGCCCCGTGTCCAGATTCATCACGAAAGGGCTGCCATAGGCCGGGGCAAAGACCACAGCCTTGCCGCCAATCTGAACCGAGTTTGCCGGATTGCGCGCGTGTTGGGTGAATTTTTCGGGCGCGGATTTCAGAATTTCGCGCAGCATCCCCGGCTCGAACTTGACTAGCAGCCCGTTCACCTGCGCCCCGGCCTTGCGCCACATCTCCAGCACGATAGGGTCATCGCGAAACTCTATCCCGGTTTCGGCCAGAACCCGGTCTGCCGCTGCCTCGATGCGCAGCAGGTTTTCTTCGGACAAAACGTCATAGGTCGGGATGTTGCGCAGGATATAGGGCCGCCCGGGGGTGCCGCCGACGCCGCCACTGCGCGCGGCCTGCCGCGCCTGTCGCCCGCCGCGCAGTTTGATATCACCCATGACCATCCCCCGTTGCTATCGCTCCAGAACAGCACAATTCCGCGCTATCGCTGGTACAAGTGCGACAGCGAAAGGCGCAAACCATGCATTGCGTTTAATTGGCGGCAATTTTCGGTGAAATAGCCGTTTGGTTCAAAAATCCCCCAGGTCCGGTGGGCCTCAGGTGATCACATCCGGCGTCACGCGCCCGGTATGTTCCTTGATCCCGGCCAGATCATGCGCCGCCTTGATGATCGGCGCCAAGGCCTCTTGCGGGTCATGGTCCAGACCCTGCGGCCCGGCGACATAACGCTCCAGATACAGCCGCAGGGTCGCGCCCTCGGTCCCGGTCCCCGACAGCCGCATCACGAACCGAGAGCCGCCCTTGAACAAAACCCGTACCCCCTGCGCCATGGACATTGATCCATCGACAGGATCGGTATAGGCGAAATCATCCGCCGCCTCGACCTCCAGCCCCTCAACCTTTGTGCCGGGCAGGGTCGCCAGACGCCCGCGCAAGACGGTCATCATCGCATCGGCCTTCACCGCCTCGATCGCCTCAAAATCATGGCGCGAGTAATAATTCCGGCCAAACTTTGCCCAATGCTCGGACAGAATCTCTGCAACCGGCTGTTTGCGCACCGCCAAAATGTCGAGCCACAACAGGATCGCCCAGAGCCCATCCTTTTCCCGCACATGGTCCGATCCGGTGCCAAAGCTTTCCTCGCCGCATAGTGTCGCCTTGCCCGCATCAAGAAGATTGCCGAAGAACTTCCAGCCTGTCGGCGTCTCGTAACTGGAAATGCCAAGGGAGGCAGCAACCCGGTCAACGGCGGCAGAGGTCGGCATTGACCGCGCCACACCGGCCAGCCCGGCCTTGTACCCCGGTGCCAGATGCGCGTTGGCGGCCAGAACCGCCAAGGAATCTGACGGCGAGACATAGATCCCCGCCCCCACCACCATGTTCCGGTCGCCGTCGCCGTCCGACGCCGCGCCGAAATCCGGGGCATTTGCGGCAAACATCTCATCCATCAGGGCCTTGGCCCAAGTCGGGTTTGGATCGGGATGCATGCCGCCGAAATCCGGCAAGGGCGTGCCATTGATCACGGTTCCCTTGGACGCACCCAGCCGGTTTTCCAGAATATCCACCGCATAGGGACCGGTCACCGCGCACATGCTGTCCATACGCATCCGGAATCCGCCGGCGAACATCGCCCGGATCGCCGCGAAATCGAACAGGCTTTCCATTAGCGTGGCATAATCCGCGACCGGATCCACCACATCCACCACCATCGGCCCCAACAGATGCCGTCCGACCTTGCCCAGATCCACGTCCTGCGCGTCGAGCATCTGATAGCTGGTTAGAGTGGTGGTGCGCTG
>JANNBI010000099.1:0-2683 GCA_031385345.1 Paracoccaceae bacterium
TCCTTCAACAGCGGCGCATCGTTGGACATCTGCCCGATACCGACGAAAATCACATCGGCCTTGCGCGCCAGTTCGACAACCTTTTGCACCGGCAACAGGGCGTGGAAGGCGGCGTTTTCGGCCGGAGTGGGCGAGATCACCGGCACCGGCATCGGATAATGCGGCGCGCGAACCTTGTCCGCGATTCGCATCACCACATCAAAAAAGCTGGCCGAACCATCGGGGGCGATGTTGCCGATCAAAGACACCAGACGGTGCTGATCAGCCTCCATCGGTTCCATCGCGTCCACCATGCCGCGCATGGCGCGCCCGGTGCCAAGCGCCACGACAAGCGGTTCATCCATCCGCAAGAAGCGTTCCAGTTCGGCGGCGGCGGCAGGGGCGATGGCGCGCACCCCGTCGGCCCCTGCCCCAAGGCCCGGCGCCACCCGGCAGCGCGACAAGCCAAAGCGGCGGGTCAGGGCCGCCTCGAGGTCCAGACAGGCGCCGATGTTGTGGTTCAGGCGGACATGGATCAGCCCTTCGGCCATGGCGCGGCTGACCAGACGTTGCGCGCGCTGTCGGCTGACGCCCAGTTCCAGCGCGATCTGATCCTGAGTCATGCCGCCGACATAGGACAGCCACCCGGCGCGGGCGGCATCGTCGTTCAGGCTGGGTTCAGGATCCTTGGTCATGCTTTGGCTGATACATCGGGATCAATTGTAAAGAAATCCGCAAAAGACTCGAAGCGTCGGTGCGGTTGGGCGTCCGGGGGTTCGTCCAGATCGCGGCCACGCAGATGGCTGCCACCGGTGAAACGCCACACCTCCATCCCGGCGGCATGGGCGGCGCGGATGCCGGTCAGGCTGTCTTCAATCACCAGACAGTTCGCGGGATCCACACCGCAAGCCGCTGCGGCATAAAGGAAAAGATCCGGCGCGGGTTTGCCACGGTCCACCATTGACGCGGTAAACAGCCGTGGCCCGGCCAGATGGCCAAGGCCGACCAGATCCAGCGAAAAGGCGGCGCGGCGCGGGCTGGACGAGGTTGCGACACAGTAGGGCAAGGCCAGACGGTCCAGCGCCGCGGCCACATGCGGCATGATCTTCAGATCTCTTTCAAAGGCGGCCAGCAGGCGGGCGCGGTACTGCTCTTCAAAGGCGGGGGGCAGATCAAGGCCGAAATCGCGGCGGATCGTGGCCATGACTGTGGGATAGCTGCGGCCCAGAAAATGTTTGGCGACATAGGCCAGATCTATGCCGACGCCCAGCTTGGCCACCTCGTCGATCAGCATCTGGGCCGAGATGATTTCAGAATCAATCAGCACGCCGTCGCAGTCAAAGATGACCAGTTGGGTCATGGGGCGGCTGGTCCGGTGCTGTTCAAAATCAAACCCTGTGCTGACGAAGGTGGCAAGATTGCCGTGAAAGTTTGGACGATTCGAACAATTGGGTCACTTCCCGGTGATCTTTGGAGGATCATTGCGCCGCGCAGTCTTGGCGAGAACGGGGTTTGCCGCAAGTCCCTTGCGGTTCAGCCCATGATCTGGGGGGCGGGATAACTGCGGCTACCGCCGCTGGTGGCGCGGGGGGGCGGACAGCAAAGTTCCGCGCAACGCTTTCGCCATATTGAAAAATCCTGCACGAATCGGCATAACGGGTGGCAGAAAATGACCTGTCGCGCAGGGTTGTCCACGCGGCAGGCGAAAGAGGCAGAGCATGACCATTTCCCCGATCGCCGCGCGTGTCGCAGCCCTATGTCTTATTATGTCCGCCGCCCCGGCCTTTGCCGGCCCGATCGAGCGGGCCTGTCTTGGATCGGACCGCGACGGAGTGAACCGGTCGGTTTGTTCTTGCATCCAGCAGGTCGCGGACCAGACGTTGGGCGGAAATGACCAGCGCCGGGCGGCGAAGTTTTTTAACGATCCCGATCAGGCCAATGATGTCTGGCTTAGCCAGAAAAGCGCGGATGACGCATTCTGGGATCGCTACAAGGCGTTCGGATCGCAGGCCGAGGCCTATTGCGCCGGGGTCTGACGCTGTCAGCCGGGTTTTTGGCCGAACACGTAGTTTTTGACGTGATCGGGCTGCGCAATATCCGCCGCCAGATCTGGGGCCGGGATCGGCGCGCCCATTGAATAGCTGATTGGCAAAACTCCTGCCCAGACGGGCCATGCCTTGTCCGCCTCGGCATCGGTGCTGCCGGGGGCATGGGTGGCGATTTTAGCCGAGGCTTCGGTCAGGGGAAGGGATAGCAGCCCGGTCGCCTTGACTTCTTGATCGGTGATCGGGCGCAGATCGGGCCAACGACCGGGGAACAGGCTGTCGATCATCGCCTTGAAATGGTGGGTCTTTTCCTCGGGGTCCAGCACCGGTTCCGCCCGGCCAAACACCATGACAGACCGGTGATTGACCGAATGTTCAAAGCCCGACCGCGCCAGAACCAGCCCATCCGTCAGGGTTACGGTGATGCAGACCTGCGCGCCCTTGCCGGCCTTCAGACTGCGCGAGGCAGAGGAGCCGTGCCAGTAAATCCGGTGCCCCTGCCGCCATTGCAGAGTCGGAATTACCACCGGCGCGCCCTTCATCACATAGCCGACATGGGCCAAGGGCATCGCGTCCAGAATCGCGTGGATCGTTGGCAGGTCATAGGCGGCCTTTTCGGCCATGCGGCGCAGGCGGGAGCGGTCAGTGGGGGCTGGCAT
>JANNBI010000103.1:0-1657 GCA_031385345.1 Paracoccaceae bacterium
TCATGCGACAAATAGTTCAGCGTGGCCACCAGCGACCAGCGGTCCATTTGGGCTTGGTTGATCTGCTGGGTGCCGTGATACAGGCCGGTCGTATCGCCCAGACCCACGGTGTTTGCGGTGGCAAACAGCCGGAACGACGGATGCGGGGTGATGATTTCGTTCTGGTCCATCAGGGTCAGCTTGCCGTCATGTTCCAGCACGCGCTGGATGACGAACATCACATCGGCGCGGCCCGCGTCATATTCGTCAAACACGATGGCCACCGGGTTGCGCAGCGCCCAAGGCAGGATGCCTTCGTGGAATTCGGTCACTTGTTTGCCGTCACGTAGCTTGATTGCGTCCTTGCCGATCAGGTCGATCCGGCTGATATGGCTGTCAAGATTGACCCGGACTGTCGGCCAGTTCAGCCGCGCCCCGACCTGTTCGATATGGGTCGATTTGCCGGTGCCGTGATACCCTTGGATCATCACGCGGCGGTTATAGGCAAAGCCCGCAAGGATCGCCAAGGTGGTGTCGGGATCGAATTTATAGGTGCTGTCGATTTCCGGCACGCGGTCGGTCTTGTCGGCAAAGCCCCTGACCCGCATGTCGGTATCAATCCCAAAGACCTCGCGGACCGAGATTTCTTCGGTGGGTTTCAGGACCGTATCCAGCATCGTTCGTCCGTTCTTGCGTTGCGGCCCCTTCGGGGCCAAGGAAAATCGTCGGGGTGTTCATGGAACATATCGGCAAGGGCTGCAAGGGCAAGGCGTGAAACCATCTTTTGCGGTCGGGATTTTCACCAAGATCGGTGGACAGCGCCGGGTCGGGCGGATTAGCTTGCCGCTACGGCGGATTGTCGCCGTCAACAGACCCCAACGCGGTGAGCTTTGATCCCGATGATGCCTTTGGCAAACTTTCCGCAGGCTCGCATGGCGATCCCTTGCCTTGACCGCATGACATGACAGACCCTACGCGCAACGCCGCGATTTTTTACGCTCAGGACGGCTATGATCCCAAGGCCAAGGGCATCAATGGCCGCCGTGTGGCGGGTGACAGCTTTTTGCGCGGTTTCCTGCGTCATGCCGAGGTGTCCGAGGCGCTGTTCATGTCCAAGGAATCGGCCGAGATTGATCCTGTCAAGGCATTGGCCGCCACCTTGCGCCCCGGTCTGGCGATCCGGCATGTACCGATGCGCGCCCCCCAACTTATGGCCCCGGTGCCGACGTTTTTCTATCCCAGCCCGAATTACATCACCGACGCCTGGCGCCGCGCGCCCTATGGAACCGGGTCGTGGTCGATCTGCGGCATCACGCATACCACATCAACCGCGGCGGTGATGCGGGGGTTCTTCGATCTGCGCTTTGCGCCGGTGATGGATTGGGACGCGGTGATCTGCACCTCGCGTGCGGTCCAAGCCTCGGTTCAGGTGCAGTTTGATCTGACCGATCAGCATATCCGGGCGCATTTCGGGGCCAATCCGCCACCGCGTCCGATGCTGCCGGTGATCCCGCTGGGGGTGCATTGCGATGATTTTCAGCCCGATGCGGCTGCGGGTGCCGGTCTGCGCGCGCGGCTGGGGGCAGGGGCGCAGGATGTGGTCTTTGCCACCATCGCGCGCCTGACCCCGCATGAGAAATTCGACCCTCTGCCAATCTACACCGCCTTGCAGCGCGTG